>DASPSK010000194.1:0-8969 GCA_035623975.1 Acidimicrobiales bacterium
GCACCGCTGATGTAGCCGAGCACCCGATGGCGTTGAGCAGACGAGATCAGCGGGCCTACGACCGTGTCGGGCTCGCGCGGGTCGCCGACCTTGGCTGCCCCCGCCAGGGCGCTCAGCCGCTCGACCATCTCGTCGTATACCGGGCGCTCCACGAGCATGCGCGTCGGCGCCGTGCAGATCTGCCCGGCGTGGAAGGTGAACGTGCTGGCGGTTCCCTTCGCCGCCCGCTCTAGATCCGCTCCGGCGAACACCAGGCTCGCCCCCTTGCCCCCGAGCTCGAGGAGGACGCGGCGCATGTCCCTGCCGCAGGTCTCGGCGATCCGCGTGCCGACGGCGGTGCTGCCGGTGAAGCTCACCATGTCGACCTCGGGCGCCGACACGAGGGCTTCGCCGGCATCCGGCGTCGACCCGACGACGAGGTTGACGACGCCGGGCGGGAAACCCGCCTCGTGCATGGCCTCCACCATGGCGATGACGCCGAGAGGGTCCTGCGGAGCGGGTTTGACGACGACCGTGTTGCCCATGGCGAGCGCAGGTCCGATCTTGCCGGCGACGTTGTTCATGGGGACGTTGTAGGACGTGATCGCCGCCACGACGCCGACCGGCCGCCGCACGCCCATGGCCGTCGTGATGCCGCCGCCCTCGCCGTCTGGGCCGCCTGGCCAATTCGGGGCGGGCGGCAAGGGGATCGTCTGCGGCTCGAGGGCGCCTTTGGCGTAACGCCGCAGCCGGGCGATGGCGCCGGGGACCTGGGCAGTGCGGGTCATCATGACCGTCGAGCCGGTCTCGGCCTGCACGAGGCGGAACAGCTCCTTCGCCCGACGCTCGAGCAGAGCGGCCGACGCCTGCAACAATGCAGCCCGCTCCTCCGGAGAGGTCCGTGACCACGAACTGAGCGCCTCGGCCGCAGCCGCAGCCGCCCGGCGGGCATCGTCCGCCGAAGCCTCCGGGGCAAGGCCCACGAGCGCCTCGGTGGCCGGATCGACGATCTCGTAGCTCCCGTGCTCGCCGTCGACGGGCTCACCGCCGATCCAGCACTGCCCCTTTTGGCTCACCAGAGCTCGTCCGTATAGGTGTCGGTCCCGACGATAGTCGGGATGAAGGGGGCGGCGAAGGTGACCCTGCCTGCCCCGGAGGCCTCGAGGTCCGCGGCGTACCGGTGTACGGCGGGCCAGACGGCCTCCGGCCGGCCCTGCACGAAACCCAGCTGCACCATGCGCTCCGTCGTCCCGCCCTCGGACCCGAGCGCCATGGGCGCCTCGAAATCACGTTCTTCCACATGGAAGCGCCAGTTGGAGACGAGATCCATCCCGGGCGCCTGCAGGAGGATGGCGACGTGGTCGGCACTCGCCTCGGCGAGGGCGTCGTGGCTCCCGCCGTCCCCCGGCTCGCAGCAGAGCACCACCAGACCCTCGTAGGGGTGGTCGAGCGCCAGCTCGAGGGGGACACCGTCTCGCCAGCGGGAGACGGCTCCTTCGAAGTCGTACAGCTTCGTGTGGGCGTGCGTCCGCTCCGAGAAACCTCGCCCCTGCCCGTACAGCCAGTACACCTGCCGGCGTGCCCAGGCGAAGTGCTCGTCCTCGTGCCCCGCCAGCACCCAGTAGATCGAGAGATAGCTGCCGGCGGTGACCGGATCGGTGAAGGGGCTCTGCAAGGGGAAGCGCAGGTCCTTCAACGGCCGAGTGGCCACCCAGCGCCTCCCGGCGAAGAGCCACGGTCCGACGAGGCAGCCCGCGTAGAAATGGTCCCGCTCGTACCAGCGGTTGTAGGCAACCTCGTGACCGGGCGTCGGGTCGACGAGGGTGAAGAGCATCCGGCCGACCTGCACGGGGTGCTCGGCCGGCTGGCTCATGATGCCCCCACGAGGGGGATGACCGACTCGCCGAAGGCGGCGATCTGGTCTTCGAGCTCCTCGACGTCGCGCGAGCGCAGGCGCACCTGCACGTGGGTGACGCCGATGGATGCGCGGCCGACGAGGCGCTCGGCGATACGCCCGGCGGAGCCCGCCAGGCAGTAACGGCCCGTGTCCCACCCGGGCTCGCCGACGTAAAACGCCGACATGTCGCCCATGGCGAAGGGCTCGCAGGTCTTGCCGGCCTCCTCCCGCAAGGCGAGTATCTCCGCCACCGCCGCCTGCATGCCGATCTTCGGCGGGCCTTGCGGCAGCCAGCCGTCCCCGAGGAGAGCCGCTCGCCGCCGGGCGGGCGCCGTCGAGCCGCCGACCCAGATGGGCGGGCCGCCCGGCTGTAGCGGTCGGGGCTGCTGGCCGAGATCGTCCCCCTGGCCGCTCCCGCCGCCCCACTCGTCGGCGAACAGCCGCCGCAGGGCGCGAACGGCTTCGTCGGTCAGTCGCCCACGGTCGGCGAAGGGCACGCCGAGGGCGCCAAACTCCGCCTCGACGTGGCCCGTGCCGACACCGAGCAACGCCCGCCCGCCGGAAAGGGCGTCGAGCGTGGCGAAGGACTTGGCCGTCTGCAGCGGGTTGCGGTACGGCAGCACGTAGACCTGCGAGAGCAGCCGCACCCGCTCGGTGATGCCTGCCAACCACCCGAGTGTGGCCACCGGGTCGTACCAGACCGTGCTCATCCGTTCGGCCAGGTGACGAGGAACGGCGACGTGGTCGCACACGCTCACGTTGTCGAAACCGGCCGCCTCGCAGGCGCGGGCGGTTCGCGCCAGCTCGGGCGGGCCAGCGGCGGCCTCCCACGTCTCCGCCATCAGCCGCGACTGGCCCTGGATCGGAAGGGTCATGCCGAAGCGAAGGGTGGTCATGCCTGCGGCAGTCGCGGCGTTCTCAGCCGGCGGCGGCCCGGAACCGGGTCGTGCGGTGCACCGGGTCACGGTCGAGCTTCGGGATGACGTGGGTGCCGAGGAGCCGCAGGGTCTCGCGGGTGCCCTCGTGCGACCCCGGCCCGACGCCGATGACGAGCTGGTCGGCCCCGGCCGCTTCCCAGCGCTGACACTGGGCGAGGGCGTCGTCCGGACTGCCGGCGAGCATGGCGCCCGCGGCGGCGGCATCCTTGACGTCCTCGGGCGACAGGTCCGGCAGCAGCGCCGGCCACTTCGGCACCCAGCTCGGGTGCGGGAACGTGTCGTGGTAGCGGAAGACGTTCGATTGCAAGTAGTTCATGCGGGCCTCCGAGGCGAGGCGGTGGGCGGCGTCTGCCTCCTCGGCCACCCAGGCTGCCGTTGTCACCATGATGTTGTCGTTGACGAACGCCCCTATCGGCTCGGCATTCGGGATGGCTTTCTTGTAGGCCTCGAGCACGGGGGCCAGCGCCTTCACCGAGCTGACGGAGAAGCCGAGGACGCCGAGGCCGTTGCGGGCCGCCATCTCGTAGCTGCTCGGGTTGCCGGCGGCGTACCACATGGGCGGGTGCGGCTTGGCGTAGGGCTTCGGGAGGATGCTCCGAGCCGGCAGCGACCAGTACTTGCCCTCGAATCCCTCGTAGACCCCCTGCGTCCACATCTTCGGGAACTCGCCGATGACCTCCTCCCAGATCTCCCTCGTGCCGTTGAGATCCTCCATGCCGGGCAGGAAACCCAGGATCTCGTGGCTTCCCGCCCCGCGGCCCGTGCCGAACTCGAACCGTCCGCCCGTGACGTGGTCGAGCATGGCCACCCTTTCGGCGACCTTGGCGGGGTGATTCACGCTCGGGAGCGGGTTGAAGATCCCCGAGCCGAGGTGAATCCGTTCCGTCCTGGCCGCCAGGTAGGCGAGCACGACGTCGTTCGCCGACAGGTGGGAGTACTCGTCGAGAAAGTGGTGCTCGGTCGCCCAGGCGTACTTGAAGCCGTAACGGTCGGCAGCTTCGACAACGGCCAGGTCCTCGAGCAGGGCGTGATGCTCCGCGTCGGGGTCGGCCTCCTGGCGCCATTTCGGCACATAGGTCTGAATGAAGACTCCGAACTCCATGGCTCAGCGCTCCTTCGTCGTGGCGGCGAGGCCGGCGGTCAGGATGGCCACCAGCTGATCGGCGAGGCGGGCGGGATCCCCACCGCTGACCGTGAGGCGGTAGAGGGAGGACCCGGCGATGACATCGAAGAGGACATCGGCATCGATCGGTTGGTGGATTTCCCCGCGGGCGACGGCGCGGTCGACGAGCCGGGAGAAACCCTCGATCGACGGTCGGTAGATCCGCTCCGAGAGTGCCTGCCGGACGTCGGGATGGTTGCGGGCGTCGTCGAGCAGACCCTGGAACGCCGCCCGCATCGGGGCGGAGCGGAAGAGCCGCACGGTGTTGGCCACGCAGCCGCCGACGTCCCCCTCGAGCGAGCCGGTGTCGGGCACCTGCAGGATCCGGGCATCGGGGGAGACGGCGTCGAAGACCAGCTCCGCCTTCGACTTCCAGCGGAGGCGAACCGTCGTCCGGCTCACACCCGCCCGGCGGGCGACGGCGTCGACCGCCAGCCGGCGGTAACCGCGGCTGACAAGAAGCTCCCGCGTCGCCTGCAGTATCGCCTCGTCGACGCGTGGGTCGCGGGGCCTGCCGGCGCCCGCCCGGAGCTCGCCGGTGCCCGCCGTGGGCTCCCCGGCGCCCGCCGTGGGCTCGCCGGCGCCCGGGCGCCCGACTCCGGCGGGTTCCTCCACCGCAACCGCGCCTCCCCTGCTCCGCACCACCATTACTGGTCAGTTTGACCAGTAATTGCAGGCGTGTCAAACGGTCCGGAGGACCCCCCGGTTGAGCTTGCCGTCGTGCAGATCCGAAATGGCCTCGCCGATGTGCGAGAGCGGGTACGTCTTGGTCACCATCTCGTCGAGCAGGAAACGACCCTGCAGGTACAGCTGGACGATGAGGGGGATGTCGTGGTGGGGACGGGCGGCTCCGTACCGGCAGCCAAGTATCGACTTGTTGTTGTAGAGGGAGCTCACGACGAAGCTCGCCTCGCTCCCCAGCTTCGGGACGCCCACGAGGGTGCACGTGCCTCCCCAGTCGAGGAGATCGATGGCGTTGCGGATGAGGGCTGGATGCCCCACGCACTCGAAGGCCTGGTCGACACCTCGCTCGAGGCCGAGCTCCCGCACGGCCTTCACGGTTCCCTCCTCCGCGGAGACACTCACGAAGTCGGTCGCCCCGAAGGCCAGCGCGGCGCTCTCTTTGGCGGTGTTGGCGTCGACGACGACGATCCTCGAGGCACCGGCCAGGCGGCACGCCTGCACGACGGACAGGCCGACACCGCCCGCTCCGATGACCACGACCGTCTGGCCGGGCTGGACACGGGCGCGGTTGAGCACGGCGCCGGCTCCCGTCACGACGGCGCACCCGATGAGGCAGGCGGCGTCGAAGGGGACGCTCGGGTCGATGACGATTGCCTGCGACTCGCGCACGACCGTCGCCTCGGCGAACACTCCGGCGTTGGCGAACTGGTAGGCCGGCTCGCCCGCGACGGAGAACGGCTTGCCGAGGCGGCCCATCGTCTCGCGGCAGTGCGTGGGCTGACCGCGGTCGCAGGCGTCGCACTGGCCACAGTTGCCGAGCGTGGTGATGACGACGTGGTCGCCCACTTTCACCTTGGACGTGGCGCCGCCGACCGCCTCCACGACGCCCGCACCTTCGTGGCCGAGCACGACCGGGGTGGGAAACGGGATCGTGCCGTCGACGACGGCCACATCCGAGTGACACAGGCCGGCACTGTGCAGGCGGACGCGCACCTCGTGCGGCTCGACGGCCCGCAACTCGACGTCGTTGCGCACCTCGAGCTCGCCCGTCCAGACAACCGCTTGCATGCCTTCCCCCTTGGTCGGTGACCTCAGCCGATGGCGATCGGGTTCACGGGGCTCCCGGTCGCGCCCACGACGGGGAGGGCCCCGACGACGAGCAGGCTCTCATGGCAGCGGTCGGCCGCCAGCTCAGCCAGCCAGGCATGCTCCAACAGGGCGATGCCGGCGTGCACGAGGAGCTCGACGTGCACGGCGAGCTCCCGGCCGCCGTCGAAGGGGAGAACTTCGACCGCCGAATTGTCCGAAGCGACGAGGCAGACGTCGTGCCGCTGCAGCCAGCCGGCGGCATCGAGGCCGATGCCTGCTTGCGGGAAGGAGGGCGTCGAGGCGTCCCCGGTGAGGAGCTCGAGCCATCCTGTGCGGACGAGAACGGCGTCCCCCGGGCGGACCTCGACACCCTGCCGGTCGCAAGTCGCCTCGAGCTCCCCGGCGGTGATGACGTGGCCGGCGGGCAGCGCCGGCAGCCCGGCGGCAGAGGCCACGTCGAGCAGCACCCCCCGCGTCGCCACGGTGCCCGTGCACACGATCGAGCACCTGCTCGCCCCCCGCCGGGTGCTGAACGAGCTGACGGGGTGCCCGTTGTAGAAGTGCTCCCCCTCGAAGACGTGCGCGAGGGCGTCGAGGTGAGTGCCGGCGTGGCTAGGGAGCATGAGCATGTCGTCGGTCGATCCGACGGCCGGCCTGCCGGTGGGTTCACGGCGGTGGTCCTGCGGCGCGGTGCGCGTGAAGCGCTCCGGTGGTGGGCGGTCCCAGACGGCCGGCGTACGGCTGCGGGAGATCGGCAGGGCAAGGGAGTACACCTTGCCCGTGCGCAGCGCTCGCGCCACCTCGAGGACGACGTCGGCCGTGGCGAGATTGAGCGCCCCTCGCTCATCTCCCTCGCCCCAGCGTCCCCAGTTTCCCTTCGGGTCGTCCCCCAGCATGGGCGGAAGAATAGAACGCGTTCTCGTGCCGAGCGATACGATCGCCGCCAGAACCCGCCGGGTTGAGCCGTTCGAGCCGCCGCCGGGACGGCCGATGCCATTCGGCTTTGGCCGCCCGGGCCACAAGCGTGCGGCGAGATCCGGCCGGGAGGAGGTGGGGGCGTTGGGCGTGGCCGTGGTGACAGGGGCGGGCCGGGGCATCGGGCGATCGGTGGCACGACGGCTGGCGGCCGACGGCTACCGGATCGTCGCCGTCGACGTCGACGGGCACGCCGCTTCCGCCACGGCCGCCGAGATCGGGGGTGAGGCCCGCACGTGCGACGTCGCCGTGCGCGACGCCGTCCAGCAGCTCGCCGACGACGTCGCCGCCGCCGTCGGCGACGTCGAGGTGCTCGTCAACAACGCCGGGATTTGGCGTTTCACCTCCCTTGCCGGCACCCTCGAGGAGGATGCCGCCCGCGTCCTCGACGTCAACCTCCTCGGAACTCTCTGGTGCTGCCAGGCCTTCGCCCCGACGATGAGCGAGCACCACGGCGGCAGCATCGTGAACCTGTCGTCAGGGGCGGCGACGGCGCGGACTCCGGGTTACGGCCTGTACCCCTCGTCGAAGGCGGGCGTGGAAGCGCTCACGGGGCAGCTCGCCCTCGAGCTCGGCCCTTTCGGCGTCCGAGTGAACGCCGTCGCCCCCGGCGTCGTGCGCACCGAGGGCAACGCCGCCCGCCTCGCCGGGGAGGCTGGCGAGCGACGCGCTCGTCGCATCCCCCTCAGGCGCATCGGGGAGCCGGAGGACGTGGCGGACGTGATCGCCTGGCTGTGCTCGCCAGGAGCGCGTTACGTCACCGGGCAGGTCATCCACGTTGACGGCGGCACGACCGCCGGCGTTGCAGGCTGAGATGGCGGCGCTGTCCGGAGAGAGGATCCTCGTCACCGGCGCCGCCGGGCAGATCGGCCTGCCGATGGCGCGGCACCTCGCCCGTGAGAACGAGGTGTGGGGCGTCGCCCGCTTTCGCTCCGAGGGCTCGAAAGCCCGCGTCGCCGCCGCCGGGGTCACACCGCTGTGCCTCGATCTCGCCGCCGGTGACTACGGCGATCTGCCGGGCGATTTCACCTATGTCGTGCACCTGGCGGCCTACATGGGCCCCAACCCGGATTTCGACAGGGCGATGCGGAACAACGCCGAATCCGTCGGCCTTCTCATGCACCACTGCCGCCACGCCAAAGCGATGCTCGTGATGTCGACCCACTCCGTTTACCGGCCTCACCCCGACCCGGGGCATGTCTATGCCGAGAGCGATGCCCTCGGCGAGACGAACTCACCGTTTGCCCCCACCTACTCGATGACGAAGATCGGCGAGGAGGCGGTCGCCCGCACGTGTGCCCGGCTGTTCGACCTCCCCGTCACCATCGCCCGCATGAACGCCTCCTACGGCCCGAACGGCGGTCTGCCCGCCTATGACGCCGACGCCGTCGTGGAGGGTCGGACGGTCGTGACTCGGCACAATCCGAGCTGCTATAACCCCATCTTCGAGGAGGATGTGAACGAGCAGGTGCCTGCCATGTTGGCGGCCGCCTCGGTGCCGGCGACGATCGTGAATTGGGGTGGCGACGAGGTGGTGAGCGTGCAGCAGTGGTGCGGCTACGTGGCCGAGCTGAGCGGGCGGGCGGCCGCGGTCGACGTCGGACCCGCCCACGGCGGTCCGCTGGGAGCCATCGCCGACGTCACCCGCCGGGCCGCCATCACCGGCCCGTGCCGCGTCCGCTGGCGGGAGGGCATGCGGGCGACACTGCTCGCCCGCCACCCTGGCGTGATGGTGCCGGCGTGATGGACCTGCAGGAGGTCTCGGACCGCCTCGAGATAGCGGACCTGATGGCGCGCTACTGCCACGCCATCGACCGGCGGCAGCTCGACGAGCTGGACGAGATCTTCACCCCGGACGCCGTCATCGACTACACGGCCTTCGGGGCGCCGCGGGCTGGACTTGCGGAGACGAAGGCTTACCTGGCGGACGTGCTCGCCGCCCATGTCGCCTACTACCACCTCGCCGCCACGAGCACGATCTCCGTCGACGGCGATCGGGCCGAGTGCCACACGATCTGCCACAACCCCATGGTCGTTCGTCGGGAGGGGCAGCCCGACAGCTTGTACTACTGCGGCCTCTGGTACCACGACCAGCTGGTACGGACCGCCGAAGGCTGGCGCATCCTCGAGCGGGTCGAAGAGAAGTGCTACCTGGCCACGCTGCCGGACGCCCGCCTCGGCTGAGCCGGTTCAGCGTCGTCGCGCCGGCAGGGGGATGAGATCGGGCTCCACCCACTTCCGGCGG
>DASPSK010000199.1:0-11528 GCA_035623975.1 Acidimicrobiales bacterium
CTCCAGGCGTAGCCGTGCAGGCTGCCGCTCGCCACCTTCATCGCCGAGCTCGTCAAGCTGGCCGGCGAACCGCCGGAGGTGGCCGCGTCGGTCGTCGGCGAGCAGGAGGAGTCGGCGTTCGCCACGCCGCCCGGGGAAGAACCGGGCCCCGGCCCGGTCTGGTCGTTGGTTCCGAGCGCCTGCGCGGCGACGGTCTTGGGTTGGGCGCTGGCAAAGGCACCACTGAGGGCCGCCCCGACGACCCCACCTGCCGCAAAGGTGACGACGAGGACGACCGCGCCCATCAAGTGTCGTCGCGCTGCAAGTCGTGTCCCGACGCTGGGTGATCCTTCCACGGGAGCCTCCCTCCTTCCGGGACGCACTTGACGGCGCCCCGGAGCCAAGCCCTACCTGCTCGCCATCTCCGCACGCCGCCGGCATCCCTGCCCCCGGCCGTGCCGACCGACGATGGCGGCACTTGCTTAGACGTCGCTGACCGAGGATTCGTTGCAGCAAAGGCCGGAGTTGTCAAAGGCTTAGTCCTCGATGGCGGCGTACGCCAGCGTCCAGAAGTCGCGGAGGACACCCGGCGGCTCGGGCGAGGTCCACATGCGCGGCGTCATGAGGATCGTCACCATGTCCTCTCGCGGGTCGGAGTACCACGAGGTTCCCATGCCACCGTCCCAGCCGTATTTGCCGACGCTGTCGCAGAGGTCACGGCGCTTCGTGACGACGGACACGCCGAAGCCCCACCCGTGGCTCTCGAAGTACCCCTCCAGGAGGCCTGCACCGGCCTTCTGCCCCTCGCTGAGCTGGTCGGCCGTCATCAGCTCGACGGTCGGGCGGGAGAGGATCTGCGCCCCGAGGCGCTTGCCCCCGTTGAGGAGCATCTCGCCGAAGGCGGCGTAGTCGACGGCCGTGGAGACGAGACCACCTGCGCCGGAGGCAAACTTCGGCGGCCGGCTCCACAGCCCCTCGGCCTCGTCGTAGACCCCCAGCCGGCTCGTGGCGGGATCGGTCCAGTAGGACGGCCCGAAACGGGTGAGCTTGGAGCCAGGCACGCTGAAGCCGGTGTCGATCATCCCGAGCGGCTCGAAGATGCGCTCGCGGAGGAACGCCTCCAGCGGCATGCCCGCGGCGCGGGCTACGAGGACGCCGAGCACGTCGGCGCTCGTGTTGTACATCCAGCGCTCGCCCGGTTGAGCGACGAGGGGCAGCTCGCCCAGGCGCCGCATCCACTCGTCGGGATCGGGCGCCGCCTGCGGGCTCGGCGGCCCGTCGTTCAGCTGCTCGACGAGGGCCGCCTGGATCGGGTAGGTGCCGGGCGCCGCCAGCACGGAGCCGAGCCCCATCGTGAAGGTGAGCAGATCCCGCACGGTGACAGGCCGGTCCGCCGGCACGGCGTCGGAGAGCGGGCTGTCGAGGCGTCGGAGCACCCGCCGATCGGCCAGCTCGGGCAGGAGCCGGGCGACCGGCTCGTCCAGCCGGAAGGCGCATTCCTCGAGGAGGACGAGGGTGGCGACGGCGGTGACGGGTTTCGTCATGGAGGAGATGCGGAAGATCGTGTCGGCCGCCATCGCCTCGCCTCCGCCCCCACCCGCCGCCGTCGTCCCGACGGCATCGACGTGCACCTCACCCCGGCGGCTGACGAGGGTGACGAGACCGGGCACGTCGCCCCGCTCGACATGGGCCGACATGACGGCGTGCATCCTGCGAAGGCCTCGCTCGGACAGCCCTCCCGTGCTCATGGCGCATTCACCTCCACGCTTCGGCGACGACGCGGAGATAGCCCGGCGGGCGCGCCGGCGTCAAGGGCAGCACCGCCGTGCCAAGCGCCGGAGCGCTCAGTCGCGAAAGCCCGCCAACACCTCCGCCCAACGCTCGGGCGCGAGGTGATAAGGGGCGTAGAAGGAGAAACGATCGATGAGATCCCCATACCGCTTGCGCACCTCGGCGGCGACGTCGCCCGGCTCGGCGGTGACGGCGAAGGCATCGAGGACGTCGTCGTCGATGAGCGTCGCCATCTTTGCCCACTCGCCCAGCTTCGAGAGGTTGTTCAGCTCCGTCTGCAGATCGCCCCAGCCGTGCAGCTCGAGCACCGGCCGGTACGCCGGCGTGGAGCCGTAGAAGGCGATCTGGCCCCTCACCATGGCCCGGGCCGTCTCTCGCTCCTCGGGCGTGCCCGTGATGATGAAGCCCGGATAGGACACCTGGAAAGACTCCCGCGAGCGCCCCCCTGCCGCCAGAGCGCGCCCGAGGGCCGGCATCGTCTTTTCCCGCAGGTAACGCTCCGTCGTGAAGCCGTGGATGAGGATGCCGTCGGCCACTTCGCCGGCCACCTCGGTCATGAGCTCGCCGACGGCCGCCAGGAACACCTTGGGTGCGCCGTAGGGGTTCGGGCCTGGGCTGAAGAAGGGCGTCATGAGGGTGTGGGTGTAGAAGTCTCCGCGGAAGTTGAGTTTCGTGCCCTCGTTCCAGGACGCCCAGATCGCCCGCAAGGCGAGGATGTACTCGCGCATGCGGGCGGCCGGATGGGACCACGGCATCGAGTAGCGCTTCTCGATGTGCGGCTTGATCTGGGAGCCGAGGCCGAGGAGGAGCCGCCCCTTCGAGAGCAGCTGGACGTCGTTGGCCATCGTGGCGGTAATCATCGGGCTGCGCCCGAAGGCGACGACGATGCCCGTGCCGAGCTGGAGCCTCTCGGTCGCCGGCGCCGCCGCCGCCAGGATGAGCAGCGGGTCGTGCCCGGTCTCGGTGGACCAGGCGCCGTCGTAGCCCTGCGCCTCCACCTCGCGGGCCCGCTCGCCCATCTTCTCCGCCTCGAAACCCAGACCACCGTCGATCAACATGGCCTGCAACCTACTCGGGCCGCCTCGATGGGCGCCCCGGGAGCGGGGTCAGCCGACGGCGGCCCCCACCGGCCCGGCCGCCTGGGTCGCCCCGTGGCCACCCCCTCCGGGCGCCGCCGAGGCCGTGAAGTCCTTCTGGCGGATGAGGGCGAGCGAGCCGGCCGCCGCCACAAAGGCGACGACGGCTCCGATCAAGAGGATCTCGTTCAAGCCGTTGACGACACCCTGGCCGGCGACCGAGCGGATGAGGTGCGTGACGGCAGGGCTCGGGTCATGGGCTCCCAGGGGCGCCGAGGTCTGCCCGTTCAGCACGGCCGAGGCGATCGTCGAGGAGACGCCCCTGAGCGGGGTCGCCGCCAGCTGGTTCGTGATGGTGGTACGGATCTGGCTGGCGAAGATCGAACCGAGGGCGGCGATGCCCGTGGCGATGCCGACCTGGCGGAACGTCGAGTTGATGCCCGAGGCCATGCCGGAGACCTCCGGCTCGACGACGCCGACGGCCGTGGAGGCGAGGGGGACGTTGATGAAGCCGGCGCCCAGGCCGGCGACGAGGAGCCCGGCGATGAGATGGGTCCAGGAGTCCGACAGCGTGATGCCCCGCATGAGGACGAGCCCGCTGCCGACGAGGACGAAGCCGGGGGCGATGAGCCACTTCACGGGTACGTGATTCGTCAGCCGGCCGGCCGCGCCAGCCGTGACAAAGAGCGCCCCGCTCAGCACGAGGAAGCGCACGCCCGTGGCGACGGCCGAGAGACCGAGCACGTTCTGCAGGTAGAGGACGAGGTAGGTGAGGAGCGCGAAGAGGGAGGCGCTGATGGCGAAGGCGGCCAGCAAACCACCGCTGAACGTCGGCTTTCGCAGCAGGCTGAAGTCGAACATGGGGGCACTCTGGCGCAGCTCGGCCAAGACGAAGGCGACGAGGAGGACGGCGCAGGCGACGAGGGACCACACGACCACATGGGACGTCCAGCCGTCGGCCGTCGAGCGGATCATGGCGAAGATGAGAGCCGCCAGCCCGGCCGAGAACGTCAAGAAACCCGCCCAGTCCGGCGACGCCGCCGCCGGGTTGCGGGACTCGTCGACGTTCAGGAGCGTGACGACGAGGGCGAGCACGCCGATAGGTACGTTCACGAAGAAGATCCACCGCCAGCCGATGCCGCTCGTGATGACGCCCCCGAGGACGGGGCCGACGGCGACGGCGATGCCGGTGACGGACCCGAAGACGCCGAAGGCCACCCCCCGATCGCGGCCGTGGAAGGCGTTGGCGAGCAGGGCGAGCGACGTCGAGAACATGATCGCCCCGCCGATCCCCTGGAACGCCCTCGCCAGGATGAGGAAGAGCGGCCCCGTGGCGGCGCCGCACAGGAGGGAGCCGCACGTGAACACCACGATGCCGATGGCAAAGATGATGCGCCGCCCGTAGAGGTCGGCGAGGGAGCCGGTCGTGAGCAACAGGGCGGCGAGCGTCAAGGCGTAGGCGTCGAGGACCCACTGCAGATCCGGCAGGGAGGCGTGAAAGGCGTGCTCGATGGAGGGCAG
Source organism: Acidimicrobiales bacterium (assembly GCA_035623975.1). Lineage (GTDB taxonomy): Bacteria > Actinomycetota > Acidimicrobiia > Acidimicrobiales > Bog-793 > JAKACA01. The sequence goes on from DASPSK010000199.1 coordinate 4,368, forward strand.
GGCCACGTTCACGATCGTGAGGTCGAGCAGCAGCATGAAGATGCCGACGCAGACGGCACCCAGCGTCCACCACTTTCGGTCCACGGTTCGGCCTCCTCGGATCGAGGGCGCTGGTGTCAGCCCAGCGCCAAAGTACCGTCAGTATATGCGTCGCCGACCAAATCGTCAATATGCCGAATGATCTTTTATCCGGATCATCTGGTAGGGTGCCTGTTGTGGGACGAGCTGCCGCCGAGCCGAGCGACGCTCGCCCCGGCCGCATCTGCTACCTGCTTCGCCGGGTGCACCAGCATCTCTACCTGGCGGCCACGGCCCTCCTGCCAGAGGAGCGCCATCCCCGCGACATCGCCCTGCTGGGCGTCATCGCCGCCAACGCCCCCGTCTCCCAGCAGTGGCTGGCGGACTACCTCAGCATCAACCGCTCCGTCATGGTGAAGCTGATCGACTCGCTGGAGGCCTCCGGGGACGTCGTGCGCGACCGAAAGGCCGATGACCGCCGTTCCTATGCGCTCCGCACGACGGCCGCCGGACGGCGGGCGATCAAGCAGCTGACCGGCGTCGCCGCCGAGGCCGAGGGGATCGTCACGGGGGGGCTTTCGAGGGCCGAGCGTGAGCGGCTCATCGCCCTCCTGCAGGCGGTCGTCCTCCCGCACTTCGACCCGGCGCCGCCGGAGGAGCTGAGAGGGCTCTTCGGGTTTCTCGTCGCCCAGGCCTACCTACGGCTGGAGGCGGCCGCCGACGCCCGCCTGGCGCCGAGCCGGCTGAGCGTGCGCACCGTCGTGGCCCTCGGCCTCCTTGCCCGCAACGCCCCCTGCTCGCAGCAGGAGCTGGCGACCGCCCTCGAGATCGGCCCGGCCGCCACCGTCGAGCTCGTCGACGAGCTGGAGCGGCCGGGGCTCGTGCGGCGCGCCCGCAACCCGGCGGACCGGCGCAGCTATGCCCTCACCCTCACGCCCGCCGGCGAGGCGGCCCTGGTGGGCGGAAGGGGGATCCTCGGCGAGACGGCCGCCGCTTTCACCTCGCCGCTCGAAGAGGCTGAACGCCGAGAGTTGGAGCGCCTCCTCAGCACGGTCGCCGGCGTCGAGGCGGTGGCCTAGCACGGGCCCGGAGCTGGGTCTCCCGCCGGTCAGCCAGGCGCCCGGCCCGCTCCACCGGCCACATGGCCGGCAAGGCAGGCTGCCCCCCGCTCGCCGAACATGAGCGTGTAGTGGTTCGTGTCCTCGACGATCTCGTCGCTGAACTCGCCGAGGAGGGGCCTCCACTCGTCCACCACCTCGTCGGGATAGAGCGGGGGGAGGGCGTCCACGAGATTGCGGCGGGCGCGCACGAGCGTCATGGGGCGGTGAAGGCTCTTCAGGGCGGCGGAGATGCCGCTCGAATCGGTGAGGATGTCGGCGCCGTCGGCGCGGACCGGCTCGATGCGGGCGCGCGAGACGAAGCCTGCATCGCTCGCCTCGAGGTCGTACTCGAGGTAGTCCTCGAGATCGCTGCTCCACTCCGCCGCCAGGGCCGGGTGCGACCGCCAGAACTCGAGGTAGGCCTCCTTCGACGGGAACACCTGCCCCAAGCGGTCGATCGCCGGCCCGATGACGGCCTGGAGGAGGGCGCCGGTGTCGACGCCCGCCGGCACCGGCGTGGGCAGTCCCCCGTCCGCCAGCACGAGCCGCTCGACCAGCTCGGGGTGGGATCCCGCCAGCACGACGGCGACAAAACCTCCGAGCGACTCACCCAGCACGACGACCGGCCGGCTCGAGAAATGCGCGATCACAGCCGCGCAGTCGTCGGCGTGGCTTTGCAGGCCGTACGGCGGCGGTAGGCGGTTGCTCCCGCCCCGCCCGCGCAGGTCCGGCGCCACCATCGTGAACTCGGGGCCGAGCCGTCGGGCGACGGGCTTGAGCTGCAGGCACGATCCGGTGATGCCGTGGATGCCAAGCACGACGCCTGCGCCCTCTCCCCACGACGCCACCCGGAGCTCTCCCCCGGCCACCGGCACGTCCGCGAAGCTGGGCGTCCAGCTGTCAGCATCCCCCACAGCGCCCTCCCTGGCAGAACGATCGTTCGTTCAGTAAACAGGATGTCGGACCTGCGCTGAACTGTCGAGCTCATGCTCCTCGGGCACGAGGCGCACCACGAGCCGCTGCGGCATCGGTCGCTGGCCTCCGCCTACCGCCTTTTCGCCCGGCGCCTCCTCACCAAGCGCGACGGCGACTTCCGCGGAGGCGCCTGCCGCCGCTTCAGGAGCTCCCCTCGCCGCGCCCGCCGGGACCGATGTCCGTGCAGGCGAGCTCGAGGGTTTCGAGAATGATCTCGAGCACCTCCGCCGCCTGCACGGTTTCGGCCACCAGGCAGTTGGCGGCCTCGGGCGATACGAGCTGCCGTTGGTCGACGACAGTGGTGCCCCGCTGTCCGCCAGCCAGCTCTATGCGGACATGACGCTCGACGAGGCCGAACAGCTCCGGGTGCGTCACGGCCAAGACGGCGAGTGGGTCGTGCATGGGGCCGCCGACCAACCCGGTCCGGTCGTGATAGCGCTCGGCGAAGTACCGGAGGATGCCTGCCAGCCAGGTCGCCCTCGGTGTACCGAGTCGGGCAAGGCCGTCCGCCTCGGCGGGCCCGACACGCACCTGGTGGGTCACGTCAAGCCCGCACATCCGCAAGGGTGCGCCGCTCTCGAAGACGATGCTGGCCGCCTCCGGGTCGCACCAGATGTTGAACTCGGCCGTGGGAGTGACGTTCCCGATACGGATCCCGCCTCCCATGAGGGAGATCCCGGCGACCCGGTCGATTATGGGTGGGTCCATCCGTATCGCCAGGGCGATGTTGGTCAGAGGCGCCGTCGGGATGAGCCAGAGACCCTCCTCGGCGCGGGTGATCTCGATGATGGCTTCGACAGCATGTGAGGGCGCTCGCTCGCGGGTGGGCGAAGAAATCGTCGATCCCCCGAGGCCGTCCTCACCGTGCACCGAGGGAGCGTGGACGGCAGGCTGTACGAGTGGCCGCCCACAGCCGGCGTGAACCGGGACATCGAGACCGAACAGCTCCGTGACGATGAGAGCGTTCCTCGTGACGTCGGCGAGCGAGGCGTTCCCGCTGACCGTCGTGATGGCCACAAGGTCACACAAGCGGCTCGCGACGATGAGGGCGATGGCGTCGTCGTGGCCGGGATCGCAGTCGACGAGCACGGAAGGTCGACTCATCCCTCCCCCCGAAACGCTTCCTCGATTTCAGACAGGGTAGGTGAGCTCCGGGCTCCGGCTCGGGTCACAGACAGGGCAGCCGCCCTGTTGGCCAACTCGGCGGCTTCCCGAACACCGCGGCCTGCGGCCAGGCGAGCCGCCAGCACTCCGCAAAAAGTGTCACCAGCGCCGACAGTATCGACGACCTGAACCGGCCAGCCCGGCACGACGTAGACATCTCCGCCATGCTCGACCCGGGCGCCGCCGGGACCGAGCGTGACAATGAGACTCGCGGCGCCAACGGTGTGCCCGAGCGCATCGAGCTCGGCTTGGTTGACACAGACGATGTCTGCAGAGTCGACAAGCCGCTCGGCTCCAGGCACAGCCGGCGCGGCGTTGAGCAACGTCACTGCTCCGCCGGCCCGCGCCTCGTTGAAGAAGTCCTCCACGGCTTCGACAGGCACTTCCAATACGGCGGCGGCGACATCACCGCGGCGCCAGGAAAAGCCCCGGCCGCGAGCTGCCTGGTTGGCGCCGGCGACGATGACGATCTCGTTCTCACCTGACTGTTCGACGATGACAAGTGCCACCCCGGTGGGCTGTTGAACTCGTCTTACGAGCTCGATGTCGACTCCCTCAGCGGCGAGGGCATCGAGGGCGCCGTCCCCGAGAGCGTCGGTACCGACGGCGCCGAGGAAGACGACATCGGACCCTGTTCGAGCCGCCGCTACCGCCTGGTTGGCACCCTTGCCGCCCTGTGATTGCGTGAAAGCAGTCGCGGCGACGGTCGTGCCCGGCTTCGGCAGGAGCGGCGTGACCGCCGTGAAGTCGATATTCACGCTCCCGAGGATCACGACCCTGCCGGTCACGCTCCACCGTAACCCCCGGCCCGAAAAAACTCCCGGGAAAAGGCGCCCGACCGAAGCGATAGCGCCTCAGCCCTGGGCGTCGAGGGCCGACGAGAGCACGGCCCAGAGAATCCGGGCGCTCACCTCGCCTGCCTCTTGGGGGCTGTAGGCCACGAGGGCGTTGGTGGCGAAGGCCGACAGTTGGAGAACGAAGGCGTCGACCACCCATTGGGGCGCGGCCTTCCGGCCGCCGACCGCTTGCCAGGCGGTCGTGGCGAACTCGCGCGTGTAGCGGTCGCGCATCTCGATCCAACCGTCGAGGGCGGCGTGGACCACCGGTGCCGTGCCCGGACGCTGGATGTGGACGTCCCAAAACGCTCGCCCGACGACTCGCCTGATGAGCCCGTGCAGCCGCACGGAGCACTCCGTCAGCCACGCCTCCACGTCCGCGTGCGGAGGCGGGAGTGCACGCAGCTCCCCGCCTATGACTTCCATGACGTCGTTCACGGCGGCGACGTGAAGCTCGCCCTGGGTGGCGAAATGCCGAAACACCGTCCGCCGGCTCACCCGGGCCGCCGCGGCGACGTCGTCGATCGTGGCGTCGAAGCCCTTTTCCGCCAGGACGCTCACCGCCCCCTGGAGGATGCGTGCCCGTGCCAGGGCGCGGGACTCCTCCCCGAGGCTGAGGCGCCCCGTGGTGCCCGCGTCCTCCTCGAGCGCCTCCGGCGGCACGGCCTCTTTCTGCACGATCCCAGAAGCCATGCTGACATGTCATCATGGCAGGCTATGAGTGTCATATCGACACTAATGAGGGGCAGGCAGCTCCCCCACTCACGGAGGCGGCGGAGAACGAGCGGTTGCGGGCATCCGAACGGAGGCTGCGCAAGATCGTGCAGCGATCCTCCCAGGTGCTGGCGATCTACGACGCCCAGGGCGTCTGCCAGTTCGTCTACGACTCCTTGAACACCCTGGCGGGCTGGGGGCAGGACATCGTCGGCCACAAACCCACCGAGCCCGGCATCAACCTCATCCCGGACGACCAGCTGTCCGAGGTGATGGAGTGGTTCGCCGGCGTGGTGGCCCAGCCGGGGGAGCACCCGCCGGCAGTGTTCCGCGCCCGCCATCGCGATGGCTCCGAGTTCTGGGCCGAGGTCGTGGCGACGAACCTCCTCGACGACCCCGACGTCGCCGGCATCGTCCTCGACGCCCGCGACGTGACGGAGCGCCGCGCCCTCGAGGAGTCCCTACTTCACCAGTCGCTCCACGACGACGTGACAGGCCTTCCGAACCGGGCCTTGTTCATGGACCGGGTGGGGCGCGCCCTCAGCCGCGACCTCGGCCGCGCCTCGCGGGGTCTCGTCGTCGTCATGATCCTCGAGCTTGATCGCTTCAAGCTCGTCGTCGACTCCTTCGGCCACCGCATGAGCGACGAGCTGCTCGTCCAGGCGGCCGGCGTGCTCGTGCACAACGTCGGCGTCGACGACACGGTGGCGCGCCTCGGCGGGGGCGAGTTCGCCATCTGCTGCGAGAACCTGCGGGACGAAGGCGAGGCCCTCGCCACGGCCGCGCGGCTGGGAGATCTTCTCCCCCAGGCCATGGTGGCCAACGGCCGCGAGCTGCAGCTCACGGCGAGCATCGGGATCGCCACGGCGCGCAACGAGTACGGCGTGAGCCCCGAATCCCTCCTTCGCGATGCCGACGTGGCCCTCTCGCGGGCCAAGGAGAGGGGCGGCAACCGCCACGAGGTCTTTGACGAGACCGCCCGCCTCAAGGCCCTCGAGCGCCTGGAGCTGGAGAACGGCCTGCGGGCGGCCATTCCCCTGCAGGAGCTTCGCTTCCACTACCAGCCGACCATCAACCTGGCCGACCATCGCGTCGTCGGCGCCGAGGCGCTCGTGCGCTGGCAGCACGCGACGCGCGGGCTGCTCATGCCGGCACAGTTCATCCCCGTGGCCGAGGACACCGGCCTCGTCGTGCCCCTCGGGAAAGCCGTCATCGAGGCAGCCTGCCGGCAGGTGGACCTCTGGCGGCGCACGCCGGGCACGGCCGACTGGACCGTGGCCGTCAACGTCTCCGGGCGCCAGCTGAGCGACGCCGCTCTCGTGGCGGTGGTGCAGGACGCCCTCGCCAACTGGGGCGTGCCGGCGGCAGCCCTCTGGCTCGAGATCACCGAGAGCGCCCTCATGGCCGATCCGGACGAGGCGACCGCCACCCTCGTCGCCTTGCACGAGCTCGGGGTGAAGCTCGCCATCGACGACTTCGGCACGGGCTACTCGAGCCTCACGTACCTGCGCCGTTTCCCGATCGACGCCTTAAAGATCGACCGCTCCTTCGTGAACGGCGTGAGCGAGAACGTGAAAGACGCCAAGATCGTGGCCGCCGTCGTGGCGCTGGCGCACGCCTTCGGCATCCCCGCCGTCGCCGAAGGGGTCGAGACCGCCTCCCAGGCCGCCCAGCTGGTGGACCTCGGCTGCGACCTCGCCCAGGGGTACCTGTGGGGAAAGCCTCAGCCGGCCTACCGCCTCGCAGCGCCGGCGGCGGAGCCTCCGGCGGAGACGACCTGAGGCCGTCCGCCCGCCTGGGGCCGGCCCGGCCTACTCCGAGTCGCCGTGCTCGCCCCGCAAGTAGCGCTCGAGCTCGGCGGCGATGTCGTCGCCCGACACCGCCTCGAGATCCTCGAAGGCCGTCACGGGCTCGCCCTCGAGCTCGTCCACGCTCCGCTCCAGCTGCCGGACCATGGCGAGGTGCTCGTGGCTCTGGCCGATGAGCTCGTCCACCTTGGCGCGGGCCGCCTCCGCCGGTTCGGCGAGCACGTCGGAGTCGATCACGAGGCCCGAGACCGACGCCAGCCCGTCGAGGAGGGCGACGGCTGCGGCCGGGAACGCCATGCCTGCCACGTAGTGCGGCACGCGGGCCCACAAGCCGATGGCGGGGATGCCCGCCCGCGCCACTTCCAGCTCGAGGACGGCCTCGATGCCGGCGGGCACCTCGATGGCCCCGGAGACGAAGCCGATCTGAGCGGCCAGCTCGGGCGTCGTCGCCGTGGAGGCGAGCCGGATGGGGCGTGTGTGGGGCGCCGCCGCCGGGAACCCCCCGAAACCAACCATCAACCTCGTCCCCATCCCCTCGGCCACCTC
>DASPSK010000206.1:0-4405 GCA_035623975.1 Acidimicrobiales bacterium
GCCCAGGGCCGCAGACGACGCGGTGGCCGAGGCAGAACCCGCAGCGGGGGCGCCACCGAGGACAACACGCCTCACGAGTCGGCGCGCCCCGCCGCCGCCGTCCGCCAGGCGTCCCCACCCCGCGCGGAGCGAGGCGAGGCCGCCCCGTCCTCGCGCCGGACCTCCCGGAGGGGAAGGCCGGTCGGCCGCTACCTGATGTGCGTGCACGTCGAGCCGGAGCGGACGCAGATCGCCGTGCTCGAGGGCCGGGCGCTCGTCGAGCACTACGTCGCCCGCCCTCAGGACGAGGCGCTCCAGATCATCGGCAACATCTACCGAGGGCGGGTGAAGAACGTCCTTCCCGGCATGGAGGCGGCCTTCGTCGACATCGGGACTCCGAAGAACGCCGTCCTCTACTGGGGCGACGTGGCCTTCGATCGGGACGACATCGAGCGTCAGCCTGGGGCGGACCGCATCGAGCATCTCCTGCGCCCTGGCCAGACGATCGTCTGCCAGGTGACGAAGAACCCCATCGGGTTGAAAGGTGCCCGCTTGACCCAGGAGGTCTCCCTCCCGGGTCGCTTCGTCGTTCTTGTCCCCCAGTCGGACACCTACGGGATCTCCCGCCGCCTGGACGACAACGAGCGGCGCCGGCTTCGTCGCATCCTCGACGACGTGCGCCCGGAGGGGCACGGTCTCATCGTGCGCACGGCGGCGGCGGGGGCCTCCGCCGAGGACCTCCGTCACGACGTCCTCCGGCTGGTGGCGAAATGGAACGAGATCGACGAGCGGGCCAAGCGCTTGCCGGCCCCCGCTCTGCTCTACTCGGAGCCCCACATGGCCGTGCGCATCATCCGGGAGGAGCTGACCGAGGAGCACCGGTCGGTGCTCATCGACGACCCGGAGCTCTTCGAGGTGGTACGGGCCTACGTGGCCGAGCTGGAGCCTGCCCTGGCAGAACGCATCGAGCTGTACGACACGACGTCCGAGCCCCTGCCTCTCTTCGAGCGCCATCACGTGCATGAGCAGCTGCACAAGGCGCTCGACCGCAAGGTGTGGCTGCCGTCGGGGGGGTCGCTCATCATCGAGCGCACGGAGGCGCTCACGGTCATCGACGTGAACACCGGCAAGAACGTCGGGTCCTCCAGTCTGGAGGAGACCGTGTTCGAGAACAACCTCGAGGCCGCCGCCGAGATCGCCCGCCAGCTGCGGCTCCGCGACATTGGCGGGATCATCGTCATCGACTTCATCGACATGGAGCTGAAGGCGAACCGGCAGGCGGTCATGTCGGCCTTCCGCTCCGCCCTCGCCCGCGACAAGACGCCGACGCAGGTCTACGACCTCTCTGAACTGGGTCTCGTCGAGATGACGCGAAAGCGCGTGGGTGAAGGCCTGGTGGAGACGCTGTCGCAGACCTGCCCGATGTGCAACGGGCGCGGGATCGTCTTCGAGGAGCCGGAGTGAGATCGCCTCGCCGCGCACGAACCTGAGCGGCGTTGTGGCCCTCGAGGCCTCTGAACGACGTCCGGAACCGTCCATCGGGCGTACTAGGGTGAAGGGCCTATGTACGCGGTCATCAACGCCGGTGGCAAGCAGGAACGGGTCGAAGTCGGCGAGCTCGTCGACGTCGAGCTGCTCGACGCGGCTCCCGGCGACGAGCTCACTCTCACCCCGCTTCTCGTCGTCGACGGCGCCGAAGTGACGGTCGCGCCCGAGGCGCTCGCCGCCCGCAGGGTGACGGCGACCGTCGTGGGCGAGGTCAAGGGCCCCAAGATCGTCGGCTTCACCTACAAGTCGAAGACCCGGCAGCGGCGGCACTACGGCCACCGCCAGCGTTACACCACCCTCGAGATCACCGGCATCGGGCCGAGTGCACCGACTGGCCAGGCAGCCGCCTCGCCGGCGACCGCCCGGCGCTCTCGCAAACCAGCCGCGGCCGCGTCTGACAAGAGCGACGCCGGCGCCACCGAGCAGGACTGAAGGAGGTCTCGAGGTGTCCAAGACCAAGGGTGGTGGCTCCACCCGCAACGGGCGTGACTCGAACGCCCAACGCCTCGGCGTCAAGGTGTACGACGGCACGGTCGTGCGCGCCGGGACGATCATCGTCCGCCAGCGGGGAACGCACTTCCATCCGGGCGAGAACGTCGGGCGGGGCAAGGACGACACGCTCTTCGCCACGGCTGACGGGAGCGTCAAGTTCGGCGGCCGGCGAGGACGGCGCCTCGTCGACATCCTTCCGGCCGACGGATCGACTGGGAACGGCGGAAACACCGGTCCGCTCGCGAACTGAGTGAGGGCGGGAGATGTCCGCTCCTCCCGCCAAGGGCTTCCTCGTGGTCGCCTCGCCGACCCTGGAGGATCCGAACTTCCACCGCACGGTGGTGTTCCTCCTCGCCGCCGACGGTGACGGGGCCCTCGGTGTCGTGCTGAACCGGCCGAGCGAGACGGCCATCGACGAGGTCGTGCCTCATTGGGGGCTGCACGCCTCCGAGCCGCCTGTCCTCTTCGTCGGCGGCCCCGTGCAGCCGAACGCCGCCATCTGCGTCGGTCGCACCGACAACGACGGCCGCGACCACCCGGCCGTGACGGATCCACCCACGGGCGGCGATCCCGAAGCTGACGGCTTCTCACCCCTCATCGGTGATCTTGGCACCGTCGATCTCAACCGCGCCCCGGAGGAGATCGGCGTCTCCTTCACGGGTCTGCGCGTGTTCACGGGCTACTCAGGCTGGGGGCCCGGGCAGCTCGAGGAAGAGATCGAGGCAGGCGCTTGGTTCGTGGTAGAAGGACGGCAGACCGATGTCCTGTCGCCGGAGCCCTCGGTCCTGTGGGAGCGGGTCCTTCGCCGCCAGGGCGGCTGGCTGGCGGTGCTGGCGCGCCACCCGGTCGACGCCTCCCTGAACTGAGACCGAGCTCATGCCCGGCTTCGTCGACGAGGCACAGGTCCACGTCAAGGCAGGCAACGGCGGAGCCGGGGCCGTCTCGTTCCGGCGCGAGGCATACGTCTCGAAAGGTGGCCCGGACGGGGGCGACGGCGGCGCCGGTGGCCACGTCTTCCTCGAGGCGTCGAATCAGGTCGTGTCGCTCCTTGGCTTCGAGGAGCACCCCTTTCGGCGAGCCGGCGACGGTGCGCACGGCAGTGGCAAGCGTCGCCATGGGCGTCGTGGCAGCGACCTCGTCGTGCCCGTGCCCGAAGGGACCCTCGTGCACTCACTCGAGGGGGACCTGCTGGCGGATCTCGTGACGAGGGGCGATCGCTTCCTTGCTGCGGAGGGAGGCCGGGGTGGCCGGGGCAACGCCCGCTTCCTCACAAACCGCCTGCGGGCCCCGGCCTTCGCCGAGCAGGGTGAGCTCGGAGAGGAGCGCTGGCTCAACCTCGAGCTCGAGCTCATGGCTGACGTTGCCCTCGTGGGCTTCCCGAACTCGGGCAAATCCACTCTCGTCTCGCGCCTGTCGGCCGCCCGGCCAAAGATCGCCGACTACCCGTTCACGACCCTCGAGCCGCACCTCGGCGTCGTCGAGGTGGGCGCCAGGACGGCGACGGCGACACCCGCGCAGTTCGTCATCGCCGACATCCCCGGTCTCGTCGAGGGGGCAGCCGACGGCCACGGGCTCGGGCACCGCTTCCTCCGCCACGTGGAGCGTGCCCGCGTCCTCCTCCTCCTCGTCGACCTCGCCCAGTTGGAGGGCGGCGGCCCGGCCGAAGGGCGGCAGCCCGCTGAGCAGGTCAACGCCCTCCTTCACGAGCTCGAGCGTTACCGCCCGGAGCTGCTCGAGCGACCCCGCCTCGTCGTCGGCTCCCGCCTCGACGCCTGTCCCGAGGGAGAGCGCCCCCCGCTCGAGAGCTACGCCGGCGACCTCGAGATCTCGGCCGTCACCGGTGCCGGCGTGAGCGAGCTCGTCACCCGGTGCCTTGAGACCGTCTCAGCCGCCCGCCGCGCCTCGCCGGCGCCACGCACGTCCCCGGTCATGCACCGGCCCACGCCGGAGGGCGTGGCGGTGGCCCGACCCGGCAACGTCTGGGTCGTCTCGGGCCGTGAAGCGCTTCGCGCCGTCGCCGTCTCGGACCTGAACGACCCGGACGCCCTCGCCCACGTGCAGCGCCGGCTCAAGCGCCTCGGGGTGGACCGCGCCCTGGCGAAGGCCGGCGCCAAGCAGGGCGATCCGGTCCAGATCGGGCGGATGGAGTTCTCCTACGAGCCGGAGCGGTGAGACCGTGATCGCCGTCGTCAAGATAGGCACGAGCTCGGTCACGCGGCCGGAGGGGGGCATCGACACCGCCGCGATCGCCAAGCTGGCCTCGGATCTCGAGGCCGTCCGCCAGGACGGCCACCGGGCCGTGCTCGTGACGTCCGGCGCCGTCACGGCGGGCGTCGCCTCACTCTCTCCGGGGGGCGTGCGCCCGAGCGACCCCGTGACCTTGCAG
>DASPSK010000209.1:0-14483 GCA_035623975.1 Acidimicrobiales bacterium
GTCCAGGCGCCGTTGACGTTGTCGTTCACTCCCGTAACTGAAGAGGCGGCGCCTGTGTACCCCTGCCCTGCGACGACGAGCACGAGATCGTCACCCGCAGGTACGGCTCCGCTCAGCTGCACCTTCTCGGAGGGGGTCGTGATGCAGCTCGCCGGGGTCGCCTGCGCGATCGTGATGCCGTCCGTCGGGTGCGGAGGCGACGGAGGGGGGTGGCCGCTCAGGGTCAAGAGCCTGTCTTTGAAGTCGATCCCCCACGGATACGTCGGGGTTCCGTTGTAGCTGGCAATGAGGACACCGCATCCGCCCCACGCATCCCACGCCCATCCCCCATAGCCGGAGTGTTCGGTGTTCATCCAGCTCATGAACGTGTCGACGCCTGTGGTGGTGCACCCCCCGACGCCCGTCTCGCCGGCGACAAAGGGCATCTGCTTGATGACCGGAGCGTACTCTCGGTTGTAGCAGGAGACCGTCCCGCAGCCATTGAAGTCTGGGTAGACGTCGACGTCGGCCACGAGTTGCGGTGGCGACAACGTGTCGTGCACCCGGATGCCAGGGGACAGGAAGTCGGTCATCGTGTTGGCGTATTGGATGCCAGGAACCTCGATGACGTTCTTCGCACCGGTCCCGCGAATGATGTTGATCAACGACTGCATGCCGACGGCGGCGTAGCCATCGTCGCAATGAGACACCCTCGAAATGGGTGTCAGCGACCCTGTCGGTCCGTACTGGACGTCTCCTTTGTTCCAGCACTCCCAGGCGGCAGTGCTGTTCGAGTTGTTGTCGGGGTACGGCTCCTCCTTCAGCCTGAAGATGATGTTTGGGTCGCCCTTGAAGGTGTTAGCCACCGATCGCCAGAACGCTGGGGAGTGACTGTTGTCGGGCATGGGATCCTGGTCGGTCGCCTGAATCGTCCCCGGAGCCATCCAGAAGTCCGAGATGACCGGGTAGATGTCGTAGCTCTCGAGGGTCTTCGTCTCGTGAACGATGGCCTTGACGTAGTTCTTTCCTCCGTAGGCAGCCCGCACGCCGTTGATGCCCAACCAGCAGTCCTCGTTGAGCCCGATCAGGACCTCGTTTGCACCCCAAGCCTTCATGAGAGGAACTTGGGCATCGTCGTTCAGCACGTTCGGTCCGTCAAAGATCCCCCATCCCTGGATGCAGGCGTACTCGGTGCCAGAGCGGTCAATTCCATGCAAGACGACCGTCGTGCCATCGCCGTTCACGAGCTTGGTGCCCGAGACGTGGATGCCGGTAAGACGTGGGTAGGCGTCTGCATGCAGTGCTGCCCCCAAAGAACGGGCCTGCCCCCCGGCCGCCAGCGCACAGCTGAGGGTGACGGCGGTAATGCCGGCAAGAGCCAGCGTCGCCCTCATGCCAATCGGTCGGCACCGCCATCGGCCTTGTCTCATGGGCCCTCCCGCCTGGGCAAGTGGAGCTCCGCCGCTCCATCAGAGTACTTCACCGGGTCGTCATGGCTCGATGACGTAGATGAACCGTTGCGGTTCATTCCTCGGCAGGGACTACGGCGTGCGCCACTGGATTACCAAGAGACCGCTCACGACTACGAAGCTGACCAAGGAGCCCTCGAGTCCTGCCGGGCGATCTGCTTGCGGGCCTGGGTTTCGGGCGTCGGGCTCTCCTCGGAAACGGTCGGGGGAACTGCCACATCGTCTTCGTTACGCCAGAGCGAGCGGAGTGCTCGTTTCGGGGGACCTACTGCGTTCCGTGACAAGGTCGGCTTGGGCGATGGCGCCCTTCAACGCCCTCTCGCGCTGGGTGAGGCGAGTATCCATAGAGTCGGTGCCATGATCGCCAGCACTGTAAGGCCGACGGCCGTGAGGCCGATCAGCGTCATCGGTTGCCACGTCAAATAGGGCATCCACGTGTTCGCGAGCGCTTTCGAGACGACGATGGTCGAAGCGCTGGCCGCCGCTGCCCCGAGCGTGATGCCGACGAGATCGAGGATCACCGTCTGCCAGATGGTCATCGACAACAACTGCCGTGTCGTGGCGCCGACACGTCGGAGTAGCAAGAGTGCTCCCCGCCGCTCGACAGTCGCCATGACGAGGGTGTTCACGAGCGTAACAGCGGCGAGCAAGGTGATCAGCCCGAGAAAGAGGTTGTTGCTGTAGGACTGGTTCGCTAGGTACAGCTGGTACTGGGCATTCACGACACTCCGGCTAACGACGTCGAGGCCGGCAAAGCGGCCGGCGAGGGCCGCGAGCTTGTCCGAAAGTCGCCCGAGCGCAGCATGAGGGGCGCTCCGGACGAGCACTTCGGCCATCACGGCCGATCCGAGGTGCCCACCTCCGGCAGCGCTTGCGGGAACGATGACATCGGCGAAGCCGAGAGATTGCGAGTAGATCGCGGTCAGTCTCGCCCGGTACGGAGTACCGTCTGCGAGGTAGGTGGTGATCGTGTCTCCGACGTGGGCATTCACCGCCATCGGACCGACTATCGTCCGGCTGAGGGCGATGTCTCCTGGGCCGAAGTGGTCAAGACTGCCGGAGGTCACCCGCATATCGAGCACCGCCGCGAGAGGACCGGGCGTGACCGCCTCGGCCATCGCTGAGTCGTTGCCGGGGTCGGGCACAAAGACGGTCGTCGGTATGAGGCCGACAGCCGCCGAGACTCCGGGCTGGACGGAGATCGCCCGCAGCGCGCCGGCCGCCAGGCCGGGGCCCGGCGCGGACACGACGACGTTGGCGACAAGGCGCTGGCGACTTTCGACGACCGCACCGTGGGTCTGGGTCACGTCGATCAGGTACTCGGAGGCGATGAAGCCGGCTCCGAGAGCAATCGCCGTGACTGCCGCCGCGTAGCGGCGTGGGCGCCTCCTCACGTCGGCGAGCGCGAGGCGCCCACCCACGCCGGAGACCCCGAGGACCGGCATCCGGAGGACCAACTCGGCGACACGGACTAAGACAGGTCCGAGCAGCGCGACGGCGATGAGAAAGAGCAAGCCCGTGCCGATGGCAAGGGTGAGGTCGAGCTGGATGCTGAAGGAGGCGGCGATCATCAGGTAGCACAGGGCGCCGCCGCCGCCGAGGGCACACAGTCCGAACAGGAGTCGTATCGGGTGGATGAGACGGGGCTCGACTGTCGTCTCGACAAGTGCGGCAGCGGGCCGGATGCGGCTCACCCGGCGTGCTGACACCAAGCCCGCCAACTCGGCGACGAGGACGCCCGTGCCGACGGCGGCGGCCGGCACCAACGGGCTGGTCCAGGCGTGCGGCGAGGGCGGGAGGAGCTGGTGGGCGGCGAGTCCGCGGAGAGTCCAGTTCGCGAGAGCCAGAGCCGGCAAGTAGCTCGCAAGGCCGGCGACGGCGCCGAGGACGGCAAGCTCCAGAGTCATCATGCGACGAACCTGACCCGGGGTCGCGCCGACAGCTCGCAGGAGGGCGAGGTTGCGCCACCGCATCGCGACTGACAGCGCCACCGTGCCGGCGACGACGAAGAAGGCGATCGCCACCACGTCGATCCCGGCGTTCGTCGCGAGCTGCAACAGGCCGAGCTTGTCGATGCTGGCAGCAAGGTCCTCTGCCGAACCGAGCTTGGTTCCGCTGAGCACGGTCAGGTGCGAGCCTGCGAGAGCTGCTCGTACGCGACTGGCGAGCGCGCTCGCGAGCACTCCGGGCCGGGCGACGATCCCAATCAAATCCGCCTGTCCACGGTGGCCATAGAGCGCTGCCGCCTCGGGGTTCGAGAGGAAGACGGTCCAGTACCCGGCCGGATTGGCGCCTGTCGTTGCGGCTATGCCGACGACATGGAACGGCGCAAGGTTCTCACCGACGAAGCGGACGAGGGAGCCGAGCGACAATCCCGTCGAGGCCGATAACCCGGCGCCGATGACTATCTCGTCAGCCGCAACGGGACTACGGCCAGCCGTCAGATGGAAGGGCGTGAGCGGCGCGCTCCCCCATCCGTGCGCCTCGATCGGTTCCGCCGCGCTGCCCGTTGCGATCTGCCCGCTGGGCAACTCGAGGGCGACCTGGAACGACAAATCGGGAATCGCCAACGCCACACCCGGTACTGCGGCGAGACGGGCGGCGAGAGCGATGGGAACGCGACGGTAACTGGGAAGAGGCAACACGTCCGTCTCTTTGTTCTCCCCTGTCGGGACGGAGTGGACGGCGACGTTCGGGTTCCCGAGCACTACCACCGCGGTACCCGCGAGTCGCTGGGCGGGGACCGACAAGGCGAGACCCGTCCCGAGAAACATGATGGTTACGGTGACGAGCAGCGCCGCCATCGTGAGCGCGACGAACGTGCCAATGAGCGGTGCAGGGCGGCGACGGAGTGTCGCTATGAGCTGTCTCATGATGTCGCCCCCGCTCCCAACTGCCGTAGGTCACTTTCCAACTCGGCCGGATCGGGTGACTCCCGCAATCCGACAACGCGGCCACCGTCGAGCAGCAGGACACGGTCCGCCAAAGCCGCCACGCTCGGCTGGTGCGTAACGAGGACAACGGTCTGGTGCAGCTCATCGACCGCCTGACGCAGCAGACCAAGAACCGCCTCGGTGGTGTATGGGTCGAGGGCGGCCGTCGGCTCGTCGGCGAAGATGACATCGGGCTCTGTGATGAGCGCCCGAGCGATCGCCACCCGCTGCTGTTGGCCGCCGGAGAGCGTGTCTGGCAACCGACGCAGCTTGTCGGCGATCCCGACCAGGCTCGCCACCTCCTCGACGCGCCCGCGACTCACGTGGCGGCCGTCGAGGCGAAGGGGCAGCGCGATGTTGTCGGCCACCGTGAGAGTAGGGACGAGATTGAGCGCCTGGAAGACGAACCCTACTCGCTCACGTCGCAGGACCGACAGCTTCTTCCGACCTAGGCGAGTCACGTCGACCCCACCAATATGGACACTGCCGGCGCTTGGTCGATCGAGGCCTGCCGCACACTGCAGCAACGTCGACTTCCCGGATCCTGACACTCCCATGACGGCCGTGAGAGTCCCCTTAGGGAAGCTGGCAGTGAGGCTGTGCACGGCTTCGTGACGGTGGCGTCGACGGCCATAGGACTTGCTGACCGCAGCGAGTTGGACGGCGTCAGGCGACATGTCCGCAGCAGTGCGGCCCGCCCGCGTCGTCTCCTGCTCGTTCTGCATCGTGGTGAGCTGGGCTTGTTGAATCTCGGGGTCCTTGTGTCGGCTTCCATGAATGACCTGGATCGGCAGCGTGATGAGGCAAAAGAAGACGGCCCGCATGACGTGCCAGCAGATGAGGAAGGAGTACAGGAGCACAAGCCAGATGACAGCCGCGGACCATGCTGCGACTCCTTTGCCCGTTGAGGTACCGACCTTGTGCACCCATCTGGTCGTGCTACGTGTCGCATCGCGGAAGCTGGGCGGCAAGTAACCCATCTTGTTGGCCATGATCGGTTGAACAGGCACAACTGCAGCCGGTTGACCCAGTTGGACGGCGTCTGGGGACGAGTTCGCCGTACGGTCGGCCACCGGGAGCGCGGCTGCGAGACGGCGTCTACTGTCCGGGGAACGTCCCAAACTCCGGTCAATCACTCGCACCTGCCCGGGGTCCTCGCTCTGTACAGACTTCAGGCTCAATGACACGGGAAACACTCCTTGAATCACGTTTTGTCCGGCGGAAGGCCGGTCGAGTCATTCCCTAGGACTGTGGACTTGTCGCCCGAACTGATTCGGCGGATCTCTCTGTCGAACTCGGCACGGCTCACGGGACGGCGCCTGAAGGATCTGAGGACAGCGGCGAGTAGCAACACCGCCATCAACCACGCCGGCCAGAAGGACCCTCCCCCCGAAACGGCCCAGATGGCCACCAAGAGACCGCTCACGACGACGAAGCTGACCAACGAGCCCTCGAGTCCTCTTCGCCGGGCGATCTGCTTCCGGGCCTGGGTTTCGGGCGTCGGGCTCTCCTCGGGGAACTCGATCTCCATGTCCTGCTCGTAGCGGCGTCGATGTGACATAACTCCTCTTTTCCTGAGGTGCTGCGGTGCTCAAATTTTGGGGACACCTTCGTTCACCTCACTCATGTGGCGCAGCGAGGCGGCAGCTGCAGAGCTGGCGCCTCGCCGCAGGCATTCGATCTAGGACCCTTGTGCAAAGGCACGCTCGAGGGCGTGGTTGACCTTTGGGACGAGGTAAAGGGCATTGAGCACCATGACGAGAAGAACGCCGCCGGGCCGGACCCGGAACGTGGTGTTGCCCCCCGACCAGCTGACGTGGACACTGCCCCAGATCACGGGATTGCGATAGACGCTGAGCACGGTGTTCGACTTGGCGCTCACCCGGTAGGACGAGCCGAGCGCCTCGGACAGCGCATGCTGGACGTCTCCGAGACCTACCTCATGCTTGACTTGAGTTGACATTTGCTGCACCTCCTTTCCTTCTCGACGACAGGAGATCTCTCAGGGGTCGCGGCGACTGGGCCGATCACCTATTTCGTACGCGGCTCCCAGGTGAAGAAACGGATCGCCACCAGGAGTCCGGCAAGACCCCAGGCGGCGACGACGAGCACGTCGGTCCAGTCAAAGGGCGTGCCGACGAAGCCGGCGAGCATCCCGTTGGCAAAGTGCCGCACGGGGAAGATCCGCCCGACCCAGGTGATCCAGGCCGGCGCATCGTTCCCGAAGGGGATGAAGATCCCCGACACGAAGAGCAGCGGGAGCATGCTCGCCTGGATGATCGGGGTGGCGGCGTCCGCATTCGGGATGAGTGCGGTAACGGCCAGCCCGAGGGCGCAGAACGAGGTGGCTCCGACCGCCAGCATCACGAGGAAGTGGAAGAGGCTGACGCCGGTCGGGATGCTGGCGCTGTAGAAGGCCCTCCCGAAAGCAGCCGTGATCACGACGAGGATCACCCCGACGAGCAGCGAGTGCAACACCCGGGAGGCCATGAACGAGCCTTTCGGGAGCGGCGTCCCGTCGATCCGCTTCAAGATGCCCGCTTCGCGCTGGGCGGTGACGGACATGGCGACGTTCGAATAGCACGCCTGGATCACCGCGAAAGTGGCCATGGCGGCGACGTAGTAGGTGGACTCCTTCATCCACACGTCGCCAACGTGCTCGCGCCCATTGCCGAGCAGCGACGTGAAGATGACGAGGAACATGAGTGGCAGGGCGAAGGTGAAAAAGGCACGTACGGGGTTGCGCCAGAAGGCCTTGTTCACATAACGGGCCTGGGAGAAGGTCAGGTTGACGGCGCTCATGATTGCCTCCCTTGGGTCGGAGACGAGTCAGAACGTGTCCGCTCGCCCGGTTCCGAGTTCGTCAAAGCCAGGTAGACGTCCTCGAGGGAGGGCCTTGTCACCTCGAGGCCGTCGAGGTCGACGCCCTCGTCGATCGCCCACTGCAAGAGCCGGTGCACATCGGCGACGGCGTCCTCCACCGAGACCTCGATGAAGCCGTCAAGGCTCGGCGTCCCGCCCAGTCCTGGCGGGGGTACGACTCCTGCCGGGATGCGGTAGCGCACGAGCACTTTGGCCTGGTCCCGGAAGCCGAGCGTGGCAGGCGTGCCCTCGGCGACGATGCGGCCGTTGGCGATCACCACCACCCGGTCGGCGAGGTACTGCGCCTCGTCCATGAAGTGCGTGGTGAGGAGTACGGTCTTTCCGAGGGAGGCGAGGTTCTTCACCACCTCCCAGGCTTCGCGCCGCGCCGCCGGGTCAAAGCCCGTCGTCGGTTCGTCGAGGAACAGGAGCTCCGGATCACCCGAGAGGGCGATCGCCATGTCGAGCCTGCGCTGCTGACCGCCGGATAGCCGGTTCACGCGCTCGTCGCGCTTCTTGGTGAGACCGACGAGGTCGATCGCCTCGTCCACCGGGCGCGGGTGGGGATAGAGCCGGGCGTACATCGCCACCGTCTCCCGAACCGTGAGGTACGGCTCGACGCCCGTCGACTGCAGCACGACGCCGATTTCTCGCTTCAGCTGGGCGCGCTCGTGGCCGGGGTCGTAGCCCAGCACCTCGACTTCGCCTGCGCTGCGGGAGCGGTAGCCCTCGAGGATCTCGACCGTCGTCGTCTTTCCGGCCCCGTTCGGGCCGAGCAGAGCAAGGATCTCGCCGCGGCGGATATCAAAGTCGATGCCGGCGACGGCGGTCAGGTCACCGTAGGACTTGGCGAGGCCTCGTACGCGGACGGCGAGCTGCCCGTCCGAACCTTGAGGAATGTCGAGCGCGTGGCCAGCGACCTGGCCAGGTCCTCCATCCGAGCGGTGCGCGGCAGCCGAAGTGACAGGCGCACAGCGTGGCACCTTGCTGGCGTTTCGGTCCTCAGTCTTGAGGGTGAACCCTTCGTTTCTCATACCGTCATCGTCGCTCTCGCTCCCCTCGAGGTCATCGGCGCGGAGGTTGAACTTTCCTGCAGGTGACGGCTCACCCTTGGGCTGATCGCCTCCACCCTGGGGTGGAGGCGGGAGCTGGGTTCGGTCAACCTGCAGGCCGAAGACCGAAGCCGCCCCGCCGCCCTACCCTTGAACTGTGGGTACACAGGGTGGTCCAAGCCCGCTCGGAGCGGAGCATGCACGCTTCGGCCAGCACGAGATGCTCCGTTCCCTTCGAGCTGTTGCGATGGGTCTCGTCGTTCTGATCGCGGTCACGACCTCGCTCACCAAGCCGCGTCCGGGTCTCTCCGGCGATCGGCTCGGCATCCTGCTGGCGCTCGTGGGGATCGTCCTCGCCGTCGCGGCCATGCTTCGTGGCCCGCAACACGTCGTGGCCAGGTGCGGGTTTCTTGCCCTGCTGGTGAGCTGCTCGGCGATCCTCGTCTGGTTGCAGCCGAACGGCCCCGGCTATCTCGCAGCCTTCCTCGCCGCCGCCATAGGTGCCTTCAACCTGCCCCTTCCCCTCGGTACCGCCGTGACGGCCACGGCCCTGCTGGCGATGACGCTCGCGAGCGCCCTGCAAGGCGGCAGTTGGCTCGGGTCGGTCGCCACGAAGGCGCTCGGTGTCGTCGCCTTCTACCTCTTCGCCCTGCTCGCCCGCCGACTGAGGGAGGAACAGGACGAAACGCAGCGATTGCTGCTCGAGCTGGAACGGAGCCAACAGGCACAGGCAGAAGCGGCCGCGCTCGCCGAACGCCAGCGCCTCGCCCGTGAGATGCATGACGTCCTCGCTCATTCGCTCTCAGGTCTCGTCCTGCAGCTTGAGGGCGCCCGCCTGCTGGCGACACAGCAAGACGTGGACAGGAGCAAGCTCGCGGAAACGGTCGACCGGGCTCATCGACTTGCCAAGGCGGGTCTCGAAGAGGCACGGGGGGCGATCGGTCTGCTGCGCGACGACTCCCTGCCTGGGCCAGAGCGACTGGAGGGGCTGGCCAGGTTCTTCGCTGCCGACACCGGCACGCCGTGCAGCCTCGAGATCACCGGTTCAGAGCGTCCCCTCACCTCTGAGGCACGGCTGACGATCTATCGGGTCGCGCAGGAGGCATTGACCAATGTGCGCAAGCACACAGTGGCGACAAACGTGGAGATGCGGCTCTCCTATGAGTCAGACGGGACGCGACTCGTCGTCGAGGACTTCGGGGTCAATGGCGACGCGTCCGTGGATGGCGCCGCTCACGGATACGGCCTGACGGGTATGCGCGAGCGTGCCGAGCTGCTTGGTGGTGAGCTGAATGCTGCCAAGACGGGCTCGGGCTTCCGAGTCGAGCTGTGGGTCCCGTTATGAGTGAGCCGACCCGTGTGCTCATCGCCGACGATCAACGCGTCGTGCGCGAGGGCCTGGTGCTGTTGCTCGGCCTCATCCCCGGCATCGAGGTGGTCGGCACGGCTTGCGACGGCGAGGAGGTCATGACCCTCGTGTCCGAGCTAGTGCCGGACATAGTCCTCATGGACCTGCGCATGCCCCGCTGCGACGGAATCGAGGCGACGCGGCGGCTGCACGAACAGCATCCGGAAATCAAGGTCATCGCCCTCACCACCTATGCCGACGACAGCTCGGTGGTCGAAGCGCTCCGTGCAGGAGCACGTGGCTTTCTCACCAAGGACGCTGGTGCCGAGGACATCGAGCGGGCCATCGCCGCCGTCGAACGGGGTGAGGCAGCCATCGACCCGGCCGTACAGCGCCACGTCGTCGATGCCATCGCTCGCTCAGAGTCCGCCACGGAGGATGGGGCGGCGTCTCACCTTCCCGACGGTCTGACGGCACGTGAAGGCGAGGTGCTCTCCCTCATCGCCGCTGGCTTCACGAACGCTGAGATCGCCGAGCGGCTCATCCTGAGCGAGGCGACCATAAAGAGTCACGTGAACCATATCTTCACGAAGATCGGCGTGCGGGACCGAGCCCAGGCCGTCACCTATGCGTTTCGTCACGGGCTGGCGGGCAGTGGATAGTCCCTCGGAAACCGGTAGCTGATTGGTCTACCGGCTCACGCTGACAATTCGACCTCGGATAGACCGGTTGTTGCCCCGCCGAATCTAGCTCGCTGGCTATGCCGGGACGTCGAAGTGTCAGACTCCGTTCATGGAGATTGAGCGTCCCCGTGGCGTCGACGTGCACGCCTTTCCCCCCAACCGGCGGCTGGTCACCGCGGCCATGCGGGCGGGACGAAGGACGGTCCCGATGTACGGGTTGGTCGAGGTGGACATCACCGAAGCAAGGCGACTCCTCGCCTCCCACGAGCCTCCCTCTTCCCTGACCGCGTTCGTCGTCGCCAGCGTCGCCCGAGCGGCTGCGGCCCGCCCAGAGGTCCATGCCTACCGCAACTGGCGAGGCCAGCTGGTGACTCACCGTCATGTCGACGTCGCGACGCTCGTCGAGATCACTACTCAGCAAGGATCGTTCGCTCTTCCCCATGTCCTTCGCGACGCCGACCTCAGGAGCGTTCCCGACCTCACGTCTGAGCTGCACGAAGTCAAGCGTGACCCCGCCAAGAGCGAGAGTGGCCGATGGCTGGAGCGAGCCGGGCCGATCGCGACCCGCATCCCCGGTGTGATCCCCGCCTCTTATGCCGTGATGTCGAGGTCGGTCACCCTCCGGCAGCGGATCGGCACCGTCGCCGTCACCGCCGTGGGCATGTTCGCCGGCGGTGGCGGCTTCGGTCTCACGCCGCTCGCGCTGATGTCCCTCGAAGTGATCGTGGGCGGGATGAGCAAGTGCCCGCTGGTCGTGGACGGTCAGGTCGCCGTCCGGGACGTGCTCGATCTCACTCTTGCCGTCGATCACAACGTGGTGGACGGGGCACCGGCGACGCGCTTCGGCGCCGAGCTCCGGGATCTCATCGAGAGCGCCGCCGTCATCCTTGGATCGGGCTCACCTGGTCCTCTGGCTCATGAGCCAACGTGACGACGAGCCGAGACCGTTAGCCCCACCTCGTGCTTGGAGCGTCCACGAAGCCGGACGGCGCAGTTGGTGTTGGCAAAGTGGGTGGGCGCAGCCTAGGAGCGAGCGCACACGCCGGTGCAGCACCTCCCAGGATCGCACGACGCGCCCAGAGCGCGCGACTGAGACCTGCTCTTCGAGACCTTCGGCCCTACCTACGGCCACGGCCCGGGCGCAGACTGGTTAGGAAGCACGACCCCGAGGGAGGCGATACGCCGATGCTGGGTCTGCGCGGGCGAGGCAAGTCCAGGTCCGAGGCCTTCGCCGACACGCAGCACGCCGGCACCGCTCACGGGGTCGAGGACTGGGTCTTCCGTGCCGAGAACGTCACCAAGGTGTACCGCAACGGGGTGCGCGCCAACGACGGCATCTCCCTCCACGTCGACCCGGGCGAGGTGTACGGCCTCCTCGGACCGAACGGCGCCGGCAAAACCACGCTCGTGAAGCAGGCGGTCGGCCTCTTGAAACCGACGTCGGGCACCATCACCCTCGGGCCGTACGACCTCATAGAGAGCCCGGCGGCTGCCCGCCAGCTCTGCTCGTACCTCCCCCAGGCGCAGCCGCCGATCGAGTCGTTCAGCGTGCACGAGGCGATCCAGCTCTGCGGGCGAATCCGAGGGGGCAGGACGTCGGTCGTCAAGCGGCGCGCCGACGAGCTGATCGAGGCGCTCGACATCGGTGAGTGGCGCGACACGCGGGGCATCCGGCTCTCGGGTGGAGTGAAGCGGCTCGTCGGCTTCGCCATGGTCACCGTCTGCCCCGGCCGGGTCGTCATCCTCGACGAGCCGACGAACGACGTCGACCCGCTGCGGCGCCGCCTGCTCTGGAATCAGATCCGCGAGCTCGGCAACCGGGGCGTCGCCGTCTTCCTCGTCACGCACAACGTGCTCGAGGCGGAGAAGTCCGTCGACAGGCTGGCGATCATCTCCGGAGGCCGCCTCGTGGCCGAAGGCACGCCATCGTCGATGAAGTCCGAGGATCGGGGCAACCTGCGGCTCCAGCTCATGCTGGTGCCCGGCTGCGACACGCCCGAGATGCCCGCCTTCTGTCACCACGCCACCCGGGTCGGCAACAACGTGGTCGCCGTCGTCAACGAGAACGACGCGGCACACGCCATCGGCTGGGCCGTCGAGCAGATCGGGGAGGGTACGGCAGAGGAGTACGCCCTCGGGGCCACCTCGCTCGAGGACGCCTACATCCGACTCACCGGCGAGGCCCCCGGAGACGACGGGACGGAGTGATGCTGGCGCCCGCGACCGGCCCAGCGGTCGGCCTCTCTGCACAAGGCCCGAGCGGAGGTGCCCACTCGTTGGCCCACGCCTATTGGGAGATGTGTAACTGGGAATACAGGAACCTGCGTATGTTCCTGCCGATGCTGACCTCTGTGCTCGTGTTGCAGGGAGCGGGTCTCGTGCTCGGGATCGGGCTGTTCTTCCACCACATACCGCCGTCGGCCGCCCTCTACGTGGCGACCGGCGTGCCGGTCCTCAACCTGCTCACCCTTGGGTTGATCTTCGAGCCGCAGATCGTGGCCGACCGGCGCGCCGAGGGGAGCTATGAGTTCCTCCGCTCGATGCCGGTCCCGCGGAGCATGATGATGCTCGCCTGGTACACGGTCTCCCTCGTACCCTCGCTCCCCGCCCTGGTGCTGTCGCTTGTTGTGGCCGTCGCCCGCTACCACCTCCACCTCGCCGTGTCGCCGGCGATTATCCCGGCCATCGTCGCCACGAGCCTTACCGGTACGCTCCTCGGCTACGCCCTCGCCCATGGGATTCCGTCGCCCATGGTCACCCGCCTCGCCAGCACAACTCTCATCTTTATCCTCTTCGGCTTTAGCCCGATCATGTTCCCGGCCTCGCAGCTTCCTGCCTGGCTGGTGAGCGCGAACCGCTGGCTCCCGTTTGGGTCGATGGCGACGATCATCCGGTCGGCTCTCGTGCACGGCCTTGCCACCCCGGCCGGCGCTGGTCGCGCCTATGTCACGGTCTGCGCCTGGGGTGCGCTGGCCGCCCTCGTCTCCGCCAGGGTCGTGAGGCACCGGCGATGAGTGCCGTGAGCACCGCGGCCGGAGCGGCCGGAGCGGCCGGAGCCACGGCAGGCGGCCTCTCGCTCGAGGTCCGCCACGGTCCCCGCCACTGGCTCGGGAGCTACGTCGCCATGCTGCGCTTCGACCTCGCCGCCCAGCGCACGTGGCTCCCCATGTTCCTCGTCATGCAGGTGATGTTCGGCACGGGCATGGCCATTATCTACGGCTTCTACATCGGTCACATGCCGGTCAGCGCCGCCCTCTTCATCGTGAGCGGGGCGCCCGCCCTGGCGGTCATAACGACCGGCATGGTCGGTGTCCCGACGATGGTGGGCGAGCGCAAGATGTCCGGCTCGTGGGACTTCATCTGGTCGCTCCCGGTGCCCAGGTCCGCCTCGGTGGCCTCGACCTTCACCGTTTACACAGTCCTCACGATCCCAGGGATCGTCGTGACGCTCCTCTTCGCCAGCTGGCGCTACGGTCTCCACCTCCACCCGAACCCCAGCGTCGTGCCGGCCTTCGTGTTGGCGTCCTTGATGGCGACGTCGGTTGGTTTCGGTATGGCACAGGCGATCCGTAGCCCCTTCGTCACGAATGTGATCGTGAACGTGTTGATCTTCGTCGTCCTCTTGTTTTCGCCAGTCGTCTTCCCGATCAGTCAGCTGCCCGGCTGGCTCGCCGAAGTGCACCGGATCCTCCCGATCTATCACCTCGCTCAAGTCCTCAGAGCGAGCGTGACGACCGGCCTCGTGAGCGGGCTCGCCCTCTCCTACGCAGTCCTCATCGCCTGGACGGTCGCAGGCTGGGCCGCGGCCGCATGGGTCATCGGGCGGCGTCACTGAGCTAGACATCCGTAGCGCTGAAGCCCAGCTTCGAAGTCTTCGACTCCGGCGACTTCGACGAGCACGTTGAGCGGACGACGGCAGAGCGGACGACGGCACTCGAACCCGCGACCCTCACCTTGGCAAAAAAAGGCAGATCCGTGGACCGGATTATCAGGACTTTCGAAGAAGCAGACCGTCAAGGGGTGATCGCGCTCTGGGGTGAATGCGGTCTGATCCGACGGGTCAATGACCCCGATCGCGAAATCGATCGCAAGCTGTTGCACGACCCCGGCCATCTCATCGTCGCCGTGATCGACGGAGCGGTCGTCGGATCAGTCAT
>DASPSK010000428.1:0-5837 GCA_035623975.1 Acidimicrobiales bacterium
TCGATTGCAGGAGGTACCTCGCCATGCTCGCTTATACCTGGCCCCTGCTCAGCCTGCTCTGGACGTTCCTCATGTTCGCCGGGGTCGTCCTGCTCCTCTTCTTCATCATCTGGTGCTTCGTGGACAACTTCCGCCGCAGGGACCACAGCGGATGGGCCAAGGCGGGCTGGACCATCCTGATCCTGCTCATCCCCTTCATCGGGGCCCTCATCTACATCATCGCCCGGCCGGCCGACGCCATCCTCTCGAGCTGAGCGGCCGGCGTCGGGTGGGCCGCCCGGGTAGGGCCGCCCCTCGGCGCGGCGGACTGCGTCGGCAGGGACCATGCCGCTCGATCGCGGACCAGCGGTCCGCGATCACATTGTCGTTTCGGACCGGTGGTCGGTATGGTTGGTTTCCCAGGGACCTCTCAGGGATCTCTCAGGAGCCTTCCGATGCAGAATCACCATCCGACGATCGCCCAGCGGCCCGACCGCACGTGGGTCGTCGAGTGCGCGCAGTGTCGGAACGACCGGAGCTCGTCGGTGCCGATCGGCATCGGCATGCCCCTGCCTGACCGCGAGACGGCCGAGCGGCTGCGCGACAACCACGCCAGCCGCCCCCTGCGGGCCACCGCTTCTTGAGCGCCAGCGCCCAGAACGCGTCGGTGTCGTGGGAAGCGCGCCTTCGGCGGGCGCGACGCACCGCACGAGCAGGCGTTCTTCGGGCGTCTTCAGCCCAGTTCGAGCAGGTTGACCCGGCAGCGCTCCGGTGCCAGCGCGCGTTCGACCGCCTCGCGCAAGGCTCCGGCATGCCCGCCGCGCTGCTGGGTCGCCGCGCCGTAGTTGACCCTCCAGGACCGGTCGGGCTCGACGTGGATGATCACGTTGACCAGGTCTCCCCAGCCCCGGCTGATGTCCACCCGGCGCACGGCGAAGCCCCCGTCATCGGGGTGTGCCTCGGCGATCGCCTGAAGTACGCGTTTCGACAACTTCGCCTCACCCACGGCGTGATTGTCGGCAGGGCCGGAGGGGTCTGATAGGGGAAAAGGTCCCTCCCGACGCTCAACGGGGCGTCAATAATCTCTCAACAAGCTCTCAACAATCTTTCGACGCACCGGGCGGTCGGTCACGGGTGAGGCCGACCGCGTGCTGCCTCATACCCCGAGGGGTATATGTTGGGTGTGGGAGGCCGGTGCCGGTTGGGGCCGTGCCCCGAGCGAGAGAGCGAGGTCGATCGATGCAGCTGCCCGACGAGGTGATCCGGGACGTGCGCAACCGCCTGCACCGGGTGGCGGGCCAGCTCGAGGGTATCGAGCGCATGCTCGACGAGGGTCGCGAGTGCCGCGACGTCGTCACGCAGATATCGGCCGCCAACAAGGCGCTCGAGCAGGCCGGGTTCCGCCTGGTGGCGGCCGGCCTGAACTACTGCGTGACCAACCCCGAGCAGGCCGAGGACGAGGGGTACCCGCTGGAAGAGGTCCAGCGGATGTTCATGAAGCTGGCCTGAGCATGGGGACGAACGGACCCGGAGCGGTCAGCCGCCGCATCGTCGTCGTGGGCGGGGTGGCCGGGGGCATGTCGGCGGCCACCCGGTTGCGCCGGCTCGACGAGTCGGCCTCCATCGTGGTGCTCGAGCGCTCGGGCCACGTGTCGTACGCCAACTGCGGGCTGCCGTACTTCGTGGGCGGCGTGATCGAGGACGAGGACGACCTGCTGCTGCAAACACCCGAGCGGCTCTACGAGCGCTTCCGGCTCGACGTGCGCGTCGGCAGCGAGGTCGTCGCCATCGACCCCGACGCCCACACGGTGACCGTGCGCCCCACCGAAGGCGGGCCGGAGGCGCCCACGACAGAGCTGCCCTACGACGCGCTCGTGCTCAGCCCCGGAGCGGCCCCGGTGCGCCCGCCACTCCCCGGCTTCGACCGCGTCCGCGTGCTGCGCACGGTGGAGGACGCCGAGCGCCTCGAGGGCGACGCCAGCACCCGGCCGCGCAGCGCCGTGGTCATCGGCGCGGGCTTCGTGGGACTCGAGACGGCCGAGAACCTGTCCCACCGGGGCATCGAGACCACGGTGGTCGAGATGGCCGATCAGGTCCTCACGCCACTCGACCCCGAGCTGGCCGTGCTGGTTTCGGTCGAGCTCGAGCGCAACGGCGTGCACGTCCTGACCGGGACGGCGGTGGGCGAGGTCACCGACGACGGCGTGGTGCTCGCCGACGGCCGCCGGGTCCCGGGCGACCTCGTGATGGCCGCCATCGGGGTCCGGCCCGACGTGCGCCTGGCCGAGATGGCCGGGCTGGCGCTCGGTCCGCACGGCGGCATCGCCGTCGACGGCGACGGGCGTACCAGCGCCCCCGACGTCTACGCCGTGGGCGACGCCGTCGAGAAGGCAGACGCCGTGGCCGGCGAGCCCTCCCTCATCGCTCTGGCGAACATCGCCAACCGGCAGGGCCGGCGCGTGGCGGACCGGATCTGCGGGCGCCCGGTGCGCCCGTCGCCGTCGCAGGCGACCGCCATCGTCAAGGTGTTCGGGCTGACCGCGGCCATGACGGGCTGGAACGAGGGGCGCCTGCGCCAGGCCGGGCGGCGTTACCGGGTCGTGCGCTCACACCCGATGAACCACGCCAGCTACTACCCCGGCGCCGAGCAGATGTCGCTCAAGCTGCTCATCGACCCGGGCAACGGGATGATCCTCGGCGCCCAGGCCGTGGGTGGGTCGGGCGTGGACAAGCGGATCGACGTCCTGGCCACCGCCATGGCCGCCCGCCTGCGCGCCGACGCGCTGGCCGACCTCGAGCTGGCCTACGCGCCGCCGTTCTCCTCGGCCAAGGACCCGGTGAACATGCTCGGGTACATGGCCGAGAACCTCATGTCGGGGGAGTGCGACGTGGTCGAGCCCGACGAGGTGGCGGGGCTGGTCGCAGGCGGCTGGACCCTGCTCGACGTCCGCAGCGGGGCCGAGCACGCCCGCGGGGCCATCCCCGGAAGCGTGAACGCGCCACTCGAGTCGCTGCGTCAGCGCCTCGGCAGCCTCGGCTCGGGTCCCTTCCTCGTCTACTGCGAGGTGGGCCAGCGCGGCCACACCGCCACCATGCTCCTGCACGACTTGGGGATCGAGGCGCGCAACCTCGACGGTGGCTTCCGCACCTGGCGGGCTGCCGACGCCGCCGCGGCGCAGGATCCGGGGCGGCTGGCGGTACCCGGGGTCTGACCCGAGGCTCCGGGAGAGCCCCCGGCCCGCCCGGAGCGCTCTTGGACGAGCGACCACAAAGACGGCGTCTAACGTTTTGGCCGAATCGAACGGTCGATGGCCCGATTCCGTGTGAGAACCCCGATTGGATGGCATGCAACCGATTAGTCGTTTCGCGAGCAAGCGCAACAAGGCATTGTTGCGTGAGCTCGTCGTTACCGATTTCAAGCTGCGTTATCAGGGATCGACGATCGGCTATGCGTGGAGCCTGCTCCGGCCCCTCCTCATCTTCCTGATCCTCTACGTCGTCTTCGCCAAGTTCCTCAGGCTGGGTGCGGGCGTGCCGCACTATCCGGTCTACCTCCTGTTGGGTCTCGTCATGTGGAATTTCTTCGCCGACATGACGACCCAGAGCCTCGGCTCGATCGTGGCGCGCGGCGACATCTTGAGGAAGATGAGCATTCCGCGGTGGATCATCGTGGTGAGCACGACCATCTCGATCCTCATCAACCTCGGCTTCAACCTGATCGTGTTGGCCATCTTCATGGTCCTGAACCGGGTCCCCCTCAGCTGGGAGATCGTCCTCCTGCCGCTGTTCTTCCTCGAGGTGTACCTGGTCGGGCTAGGGGTGTCGTTCTACCTGTCGGCTGCCTTCGTGAAGTACCGCGATGTCCGATACATGTGGGAGGTGGCCAGTCTCGGCCTCTTCTACTTGACCCCGATCATCTATCCGCTGTCGCTCATCCACAACGCGACCCTGCGCAAGATCTTGCTTCTGAACCCACTGGCGCAGGCGATTCAAGATGCGCGCTACGTCACCGTGACGAAGACCTCACTGACCATCAAGTCCGAGTATGGCCACTACCTCCCCGGACTCGTGCCCCTCGCCATCACCCTGGCACTCGTGGTGATCGGCTCGTGGTACTTCCGCCGTGAGGCACGCTGGTTTGCGGAGAACTTGTGACGCGTCCTCCCGGCATCCCGAAGATCCAGGTCGAGCGCGTCGGAAAGGCGTTCAAGTTGCCGCATCTTCGAGAGACCTCGATCAAGTCCAGGGTCATCGGCCTGGCGAGAGCATCAACCTCGGTGGAGAAGCAGCAAGTGCTCAGGGACGTCAGCTTCGAGGTGGCGGAGGGCGAATTCTTCGGCATCATCGGTCGCAACGGAAGCGGGAAGAGCACCCTCCTCAAACTGCTCGCCGGTATCTACTTCGCGGACAGCGGCCACGTCGGTGTGCACGGGGCGATCACCCCGTTCATCGAGCTCGGCGTCGGATTCAGCCCCGACCTCACCGGCCGTGAGAACGTGTACCTGAACGGCGCGCTACTCGGCTTCGACCATGCCGAGATGGACGCCATGTACGAGGGCATCGTCGAGTTCGCCGAGCTCGAACCGTTCATGGACTTGAAGTTGAAGAACTACTCCTCTGGGATGCAGGTGCGGCTCGCCTTCGCAGTCGCCGTTCGTACAGAGCCGGATATCTTGCTCATCGACGAGGTGCTTGCCGTGGGCGACGCATCGTTCCAACAGAAGTGCTTCGATTATTTCTACGAGCTCAAGCAGAACAATCGGACAATTGTCTTCGTGTCCCATGACATGAATGCCGTCCAACGGTATTGCGATCGTGCCATCTACATCGACAAGGGAATCATTCGCGCCTCCGGCGACACCAGCGACGTCATCAGCACTTATCTTCTCGACGTGTTCGAGAGCAGCTCACATGAGGTCGTGGAGAACGTGCCGGAATCGGATAGTCGCTCTACCTCAACTGACACGGCCGCCCCGGCCATGATGTTGAGCTACTCACTCACGCCCCATGAGGTCGACAGCAGTGACGAAGTCACGTTGCGCTTCAGCTACGAGATCAGGCAACCGGTCCCAGTGGAGCTTCGTTTCGCAATCACCAAAGATGGGGCTGCGATTGCGCACATGAGCACACACGGAACGCCGCTCGATGACCGACCCGGTATCTACCATGCAACGTTCGTCATGGAGCTGAGGCCGTTCCTCGACGGACGGCACGTCGTGACGGGAGGCCTATTTCATGCCGGTAGCGGAGAACCGTTCGACCTTCGTTCCGAAGTCGGCACCTTCTACGTCCGAGATGGCGACATCGCTCGAAGCGGATCGATGCGGATTGCCGGCGCGTGGACTGAGCTGCCGGTCAAGGCGGGCTGAACCCCGGACGGGTGACGTCGAGTTCACAGAACTGCCACCTGAAGATCACGGAGGCGTCATCTCCGGGCGCAACGGGCCGAATTGCACCGGATGTGTAATATCCGCGTCGTCTTCGTGTTCCGACCAAATGGGGCAAGGCCTGGCGACCCGAGGCGGTGATGGGTGAGTAGTTCCGGTCAGGGTTCGGACGGCGACTCCCCCTCCGTCGATGAACGTCCGCTGTGCCCGTCCCCGCGACGGGGGCGGTGGACCGCGGTCGCAACATCCGTGCTGGCCCAGCCGGGCAAGGTTTTTGCCGTCGCTTTCGTCATTGTCTTCCTCAACATCTCCGCTTGGAGTCTGGCAACGCCATTGTTCGCGTCACCCGACGAGCCTGCTCAGGTCATCCATGCCGCGGCTCTCGTCCGCGGTCAGCTCATCGGCACGCCGATCCACGGCTCTTCGAGTGCGTATACGGCAGTCACCGTTCCGGCGCTCATCGCCGATGGC
>DASPSK010000240.1:0-7472 GCA_035623975.1 Acidimicrobiales bacterium
CATGGCGGCGCCGACGCCGTCCACCACTACCTCCTCGGGGGTCGCCCCGCCGGCCAGAGCGGCCTCGGCCACCGCCCACGACCCGGGCTCGTCGCCAGCCACCAAGCGGTCGACCATGCGGCGGCGGAGCTCGGCTCGCGAGGGGCGGCGCCCTTCGGTAGCTGCACGACCGGCGTTCCCGCCAGTGGCGACCACAGACGCGAGGTCACCAGAATCGATCCGCCAGTGAGCGCCCTCACGGCGAGCCGGAAGCCGCCCCGTCCGGACGTAGCGGTAGACGGTCATGTAGTGCACGCCGAGGCGCTCGGCGGCTTCCTGCAGCGTGAGGGGCTCGGCTGCCACGGTTCTCCCGGCAGTAGCGTATTCAGCACTAAACTACCGCAGGGACGGTGCGAGTGCTCTCCGGCCATCGCGAGCTTCGCCCAAACCGACCGTGGGGGTGGTCGGGGCCACCGGTGTCGGAGGACCGACTTCGCGGATCTGCGACTGGCGATGAGTAGCTGGTTCGGAACTATGGCTCAGAGCTCGAGAAGAAACCGCAGCACTCGGCCGATGGCGAAGAGCCCTTCGTCGTCGACGGCGCCTACATGGGTGACGAGCCGCTGCTCAGACACAGACTTCACGTCCTCGCACTTCGCGTAGCTGACCGCGTCAAGTCCCGACTTCTCAGGATCAATTTCGATGTGGGACGGGAGATCGCGCCGAGTCCTCGTACACGGGACCACGACGACGACACCAGCTGGGCTGTCGTTCAGGCGATCGGCGGACACGATGACGGCTGGTCGTCTACCCGCCTGCTCTCGACCGACAGGCTCTGCAAAGTCGACCAGCCAGATGTCGCCTCGGCGCGCGCTCACTTCGAGTGGTCGTGAAGCGACTTGCTCTCCGTTGCTCTTTCATCTTCGATGGCACGCCAAGCCCCCGGATCGGCCCGAAGAACCGCGTAACGAGCTGAGAGGCGATCGAAAAACACCCGCCGCTCCAGTGCATCGGCCGCTTCGTCCAGCAGCTCAGTCATGGGCCTACCCGTGGCTTTGGCTAGCTCGGCGAAACGGTCCCTCGTCTCCTCGCTGATTCGAATCGTCGTGCTCATCGACGTAAGTATGCCAGAGCGTAGATATTCTGATCTACAGATCTGACACGAGGAGAGCGAATCTGCAGGGGGTCGAAATCGCTCGAGCCGGCCACGTCGTGGCCGGCTCGTCCCGCCGCGCCCCCGGTCGGCGCGGCAGCCCGGCTATCGGGCCGGACGAGTCCACCTGAGCCCGAACTTCGACGAGCTTCCTGAGGATGTCGCGGCAGCGTTTCGCGGTGCGCAGCCGTGAAGGTCCTGCTCGACACCTCCTCTTGTGGTGGCTCTCAGACGACAAAGCGCTGCCAGCGCGTGCTGCTGAGGTGATCGCCGACTCCGGCACGGTCGTGCTTGTATCAGCGGCGTCAATCTGGGAGATCGTCATCAAGAAGGCAGTTGGTCGGCCGGGAACCTGACGCCCATCAGGATGGAAGAAGTCAGCTGATCAGTCGCCCCAGTCGCGACACGAGGTGACTCTCGGATTCCTTTATACCGCCGCTGCCAGGAGGAAAGCAGGACGGCCCGGCCAGATGGGGCCCACTCCTCGCGGCCCTTCGCACGGTTCGCCCAAGGTAGGAGCCGAAGGTCTGACTGTCCTTAACGATCGTGTCGGAGTCGGTGTGTCGCCGACTTGACCGCCCACGCGCGCTCTTGCCAGTTGGTTGGCGCGGTGCCGCGGGCGCTCCCGTGAACTGATAATGTAGCAACGTATCTACATTGAGAGGTCGAGGCGTGACGACGCACATGACGAGTCGGGAGTTCAGCCAGGACACTGGCCGCGCGAAGCGGGAAGCCGAGCGAGGTCCCGTCTTCATCACCGACCGCGGGAGACCGGCGCACGTCCTGCTGACATTCAGCGAATACGAGAAGCTTCTAGGGGTCGACGTGATCGATCGGTTGGGCGAGCCCGCCGGGGTGGAGGACGTAGAACTCGTCATTCCACGTTCCCGCGAAACCGCACGTGGCGCCGACTTAGACTGATGTTCGTCCTTGACACGAATGTGGTGTCGGAACTGCGAAAGGTCCGCTCCGGAAAGGCAAACTCGGGCGTCGGCACCTGGGCCGCGTCGGTTCCGTCAGCCCAGCTTTTCATTTCGGCGATCACGGTCCACGAACTCGAACTCGGAGTTCTTCTGGCCGAACGCTCCGATCCGCCTAGCGGCGAGGTCCTGCGGAGCTGGCTCGATCACAGTGTCGCCGCTGCGTTCATCGACAGGATCCTCCCCGTCGACGAAGCTGTTGCGCGACGAGCCGCCGCCCTGCATGTACCTGACCCGGCCCCGTTTCGAGATGCGCTAATCGGTGGGACTGCATTGGTCCATCGCATGACGGTCGTCACGCGCAACGTGGCTGATTTCGAGCGATTCCCTGGACTTGACGTACTCAATCCATGGATTTAAGCACCGGCACGTGTCCCAAGAAGAACTTGGAGCGTGATCGGTAGCAGAACTGCTACCATGGCGCTGATGGCGAGTATCCCGCAAAAGGAGCTGCGCAATCAGGTCAGCGAGGTACTTCGTCGCGTCGAAGCCGGTGAGACGCTCACAGTGACCGTCGCCGGTCGCCCGGTTGCCGAGCTCGGCCCCGCACACCGGCGTCACTGGGTGAGGGGAACCGAGCTCGCTCGTGTGTGGAGCGGAAAGGCTCCCCGCAGCCTCGAGGCTGACCTTACCCTGCTCCCGGGTGGGCTGGTCGATCCCTTCCAGCCGTGAGGGCGCTGCTCGACACCTCTGTGCTCATCGCCGACGTACCCCCGCCCGAAGACATAGAGGCGGCTATCAGCGTTGTGTCGATCACCGAATTGCACTTCGGCCTTCTCGTCGCGCCCGACGACGAGGAGCGTGCACGGCGTGCCAACCGTCTCGCGGCGGTGGAGGCAACCTTCGATCCCCTACCGGTGAGCACCGAGGTCGCTCGAGTCTGG
This sequence comes from Acidimicrobiales bacterium, assembly GCA_035623975.1. Lineage (GTDB taxonomy): Bacteria > Actinomycetota > Acidimicrobiia > Acidimicrobiales > Bog-793 > JAKACA01. The sequence continues at coordinate 2,997 of DASPSK010000240.1, forward strand.
GGGCAGCTAGCAGCAATGATCGTTCGACGGGGTGGCAACCCCCGGCGGCGTCACGTCGATCTCGCGATCGCAGCGACGGCGATCGTTGAGCAAGTTCCTCTACTCACCTTCGACCTTGCGGACTTGCAGATCATCCAGGACCTCGTAGATGCCCGATCGCCAGTGGACGACAAGTAGTCAGGCCGACTCAGAGAAGCTACGACGTCGATTAGCGATCACTGGATACCTGCTCCGCCGACGCAGGACGAATCGGATGCGTTCAGCGCTCATGCCCGCTCCGGCATATTCGTCCGCGGCGTTTGAGATGAACTCATTCAGGGCGTCTTTCGGATCCTGGTATGCCTGCCCCGAGATGAGGACTCTGCGACTGCGCCTGACCTGCTGGTTTTGCAATCCAGCTCAAAGCTCCAGAAGAAACCTCAGCACCCTGCCGATCGCGAAGAGCTCCTCGTAGTCGACTGCGCCGAGGCGAGTAACAAGCCGTTGCTCGGATACCGACTTCACGTCTTCGCACTTCGCGTAGCTGACGTCGTCCAGTCCCGACGTCTCCGGATCAATCTCGATGTGTGAGGGGAGATCTCGGCGGGCCCTGGTACACGGGACGACAACTACGACGCCGGCAGGGCTGTCGTTGAGCCGATCAGCGGACACAATGACGGCCGGCCGTCGACCCGCTTGTTCCCTACCGACAGGCTCACCAAAATCGACCAGCCAGACCTCACCTCGCCGGACGTTCACCTCGAGGTGTCATCAAGCGAGCTGCCTTCTGTCGCCCGTTCAGCTTCGATGTCGCGCCAGACCACGGGATCAGAGCGAAGGGCCGCATAGCGGGTTGAGAGACGATCGCGGCGCATCGGCCATGACGTCGAAACCGGCCACCCGCGCGGTGCCGCTATCGGGAGGAAGGAGCGTCGTGAGGATGCGAATCATCGTGCTCTTGCCGGCTCCGTTTGATAAGCCAGCGGCGGGATCGCGAACGTGCTGGTCAGCCCAGTGACGATCTGCACAAGGACGCGCAGTTCAGAAGTGAACAGTGGCCGGGGCGGTAGTGGCGGGGGCCATCCGCCATCGTGCGACTCGGGTTAGACACCCGACGAAGCCGCTGGTCTCGGCCTCGTGCATATGGACTGCGTAGGGCGCTTGCTTACTCGACATCGTCCCCCGCCCAGGGTTGCCCGAGAAACCATGGCGACGCTCGGGACCCCATGGTCGGCTTCGAGCTTGCACGGTCGAGCCGAAGCTCTCTCTAGCGGCCGAGACCTTCCGGGGCCTGAAGTGGACCGGCGAGGGCAGACTTGGTGCTCTTGGAGCAGATGATCGATTCGGTCCGCCTGAGCGATGGCACCGAGGTTGCCTACGCCCGGGCGGGTCAGGGACCGCTGCTGGTGTACGTGGCCGGATGGTTGACCCATCTCGAGCTGAGCTGGGCGATGCCTCCTGAGCGCCGGTACTTCGAGTTGCTGGCCCGGGGTCGGACTCTCGTGCGCTACGACAAGCCCGGCTGTGGCCTGTCCGGCCCGTGCGAGCGCCCGCCGTCCATGGATCTGGAGCTCGAAGCGCTGAGCGCCGTCGTCGATGCGATCGGGGACACCCAGGTCGATCTCTTGGGAGCTTCCTTTGGTGCCACTGTCGCCGCCACGTGGGCTGCGACGCACCCAGAGCTGGTCGCCCGACTGATGCTCTACGGCGGCTGGGTTCGCGGGCGCGACCTCTCCGACCCGGCGATTCAACAGCACGTGGTCGGCTTGGTTCGCACCCACTGGGGCCTCGGCTCTGGCGTGCTGGGCGACATCTTCGCCCCTGACGCCCCCGAGCCGGTCAGAGCAGCCTTCGTGCAGTACCAGAGGGAGGCGTCGTCGCCCGAGTTGGCTGCGGAGATGCTGGCGCTTTCCTACGAAGTGGACATCACCGACGTGCTTGCCCGAATCGTGGCGCCCACGCTGGTAATCCACCGCGACCGTGACCGGGCCGCGCCGCTGGCGCAGGGACGCCTGCTGGCCGAAGGCATCTCGGGCGCTCGGTTGCAGGTGCTGCCAGGTCGTTCGCATCTCCCCTACATAGGCGACCCCGACGGGGTGGCGAGCGCCATCCGACGCTTCCTCGGCCTCCCGGCCCTCCGCGCCCGGGCCGCCCCGTCCTTGACAGGCCGGCAGCGCGAGGTCGCCGCCTTGGTGGCAGACGGCCTGTCGAACAAGGAGATCGCCGCTCGGCTGGGCATCAACGAGCGTTCGGCCGAAGGCCATGTGGAGCGGATCAGGATCCGGCTCGGCTTCCGCTCGCGGGCCCAGGTCGCCGCCTGGTTCGTGGCCACCTCGGAGGCAGATTGAGGTAGTTCTACGCTTGAGACCAGGCGCCACTTCGCCATCATCATTTAGCTATGGCCCTCACGCAGCAACATCGTCTGCTCGCTCTTCTCTATGCCGTCCTCGCTTACGCCGGTTTCCTCGCCGCCGTCGCTTGGGCTGTGGCGTTCCTCGCCGACTGGCAACTTCCGCGGGGCATCGACCACGGGGCGCGGCACTCGGTGCCGACGGCCGTCATCATCGATCTGGCGTTGCTCCTTCTCTTTGCCGTTCAGCACTCGGTCATGGCGCGCACGGGCTTCAAGCGCTGGCTGGGCCGCTTCTTGCCAGAACCGATGGAGCGCAGCACCTACGTGCTCGCGGCGAGCGCCGTCCTGCTGCTGCTGTTCTGGCAGTGGCAGGCCGTGACGACACCAGTGTGGGACGTGCACGACGCCGCCGGTTCCGGTGCCATCTGGTCCGTCTACGCCCTCGGCTGGCTCATCGCCATCGGCTCCACGTTCATGATCGACCACTTCGACTTCTTCGGGCTCCGCCGGGCATACCGCTATTCCCGGCAGGAACGAGCCACACCGATGCGGTTCGTCGAACGTTGGCTGTACGGGTGGGTTCGCCATCCGCTCATGCTCGGTCTGCTGCTGGCCTTCTGGGCAACCCCGCACATGACTGCCGGTCATCTGCTCTTCGCGGTCTCCGCCTTTGCCTACATTGCAGTCGGCGTGCGCTTCGAAGAGCACGACCTCGAGCGTGAGCTGGGCGACGTCTACCGCGACTACGCCGAGCGAGTGCCAGCCCTCCTCCCCCTGTGCCGTCCGACCAGCTGGCGCCGAAGCGAAGCAACCGCCGCTGTCACCGAGGCACCGAACGTCGCGAAAGCGCGCTCCTCTTCGACGAGTTCGTAACTTTCAGTGTTATCGCGCTGGCGATTCTTAGAGAAATGCTTCGAGCCCGTAGACGTGGCCGCTCGCTCCGACGCGCGGTGCCGACAAGATCACGTCGAGCCCCGCACGGGAACCGAGGTCGACGACTGGTCGGCGCCTTCCGTAGTGTGCGGCCCGAAGGTCGGCGACAGGCGGTTCGTGGTTTCGCGATATCATGACTACATGACGAAGCAGACCACCGTCAGGCTGCCCGACGAGCTCGCCGATCAGGCTGAGGCAGTGGCGCGGGTTCGGGGAACCAGTATCAATTCCGTCATCGTCGAGTCGCTGAAGGCTGAGATCGAACGGGTGCGCTCTGACAAGGACTTCACCGATCGCGCCAAGCGCCTACTCGAGCGTGACCGGGAACTGCTCGAACGTCTCGCTCGTTGACCCGCTACATCACGCTCGCCGAGTACTTCTGGCTGGCGGAGCAAGTGACGGGCGTCGACGCCGACACTCTGTCCAAGGTCTCGAGGATCGAACTGGCCGACTCCGCCCTGCACGCTCCTCAGGCGTCTTTCGGCGGCGAGGAGTTCTACCCGGACCTGATCGACAAGGCTGCCGTCCTCACCTGCCGGTTGGCGTGGAACCACCCGTTGCTCGACGGCAACAAACGAGCTGCGTGGGCATCGCTCGTTCTCTTCCTCGACCTGAACGACCTCAGCTGGGACCCTGATCCTCCCGACGTCGACGAGGCCGAAGCGGCGATGCTTGCCGTCGCTGCACACGAAGTCGACGAGGAATGGTTCGCCAACTGGCTGCGGACTCGGGTGCGCTTCACAGAATGAACGGAGCGCAGGACGAGGACAACTATCTGCGAACTGTGCAGATCGCCACGCTGCTGAGATCGATCGAAGGTTCGAGCCCAGCCCTTCACCTTTTCTTTCTGCTCAGCGCGACGACTGGTGCGCGTCGAGGTGAGCGGTTGGGGCTGCGATGGGCAGACGTCGACCTCGAGACAGGAGACCTCGCCATCCAGCGCGCCTACATGGAGGGCCTGACTGGCCCGGTCCTCGCGCCGACCAAGACCCGGCGATCGCACCGGGTGACCTCGATGGTGCGAGTCTGCTGGCGCTTCGGAAGTTCGCCGCCAATGAAGGCGTCGACGGCGAGGGCCTGCATCGATTCGTCTTCTCCTATCGCGCGGACGGTGATTCGCCCTGGCAGCCGAACTGGGTGACGAAGGCCTTTATTCGCTGGCGTCGACCAGCGGGCCTCCCGCACTTTCGCCTCCACGACCTTCGCCACTT
>DASPSK010000243.1:0-12271 GCA_035623975.1 Acidimicrobiales bacterium
AACTGCATGTGCGGCATCTCGTCTGCCAGCCGGAACCCGAGGAGGTCCACGAACATCTCGGTGAATTGGCCGGCGTTCGGTGAGTTGAGAACGACATGGCTGATCTTCACCGGTTCGACCCCGCGCTCGGGCCGGAGCGGCGGTGCGCTCGCCACGTCGGAGGAGAGCTCGATGCGGCGGCCGTCGACGTCGGCGATGACAAACCCGTAGCCGCCACCGGGACCCCCGAGGGGGGAAGGAGGCGACAGGACGACGACGCCGCGGTGCCGGGCGACCTCCCGCGCCACCCGGTCCACGGTCTCTGCGTCGGCGACGCCGAGACCGTAGCCGATCACGGCGGGAGAGGGGGCGGGCCGTACGACGAGGATGTGGTGCTCGGAGCCGGCTCCTCGGAGGTAGACGGCGCCGTCCTCGGCCGCGACACGGCGGAGGCCCCAGTCGCGCTCGTAGAACCGGGCAAGCCGCTCCGGGTCCGGCGAGCCCAGCTCCACCTTGCGCAGGTGCGTGACGCGCACTGCCCGTCGCCTAGCGACTCGATCGGTCGGGGACCGCCTGGCCGCGGGTCACCGCTGCTCGGCCGCCCGGGCGGGGCGCGGGCGGCGGCACATGTCGAGGGCGATGCGGGCGTAGACGCGAGCGGCCTTCGTGAGGTCCGCCGCCTGTGCGTAGAAGAGGCCGCCGCCCACACCTGACGCCGGCCCATAGGTCACCGCCGGGATGCCGAGCTCGTTGAAGGGGTTGGTGTCGCGCCACATGCTGGAGAGGGGCGCCTCGACCTCGCCCGGATCCTCGCCGAACTCGCCGCGGTGCGCCGAGCCGACGGCGTCGAGAAGTGGCTCGACGCCTTTGGCCTCGAAACCCCGCCGGAACAAGGTGCACTCGAGAAGGGTGGGAACCTCGATGGCGTCGAGCTCGGCCTGCAGCTCCCTCTGGGCGTCGAGGGCAGTCTGGTCAGGTGTGAGACGGACGTCGAGGTAGATGAAGCACCGCTCGGCGCTGACGATCGGGATGAAGGGCTGGCCGCCGCGGATCGCGCCGATGTTCACCTTCGGGACGCAGACGCCGCCCTCGAAGTGGTAGGTGTGCTCCTTCTCGTAGCGCCGCGCCCAGTCCTCGATCCGCTCCACGACGGGCGCGCATCGCACGAGGGCGTTGCCGTTCTCCTCGAGCGAGAGCGGGTGGTCCACGTACGGCGTGTAGCGCGAGTTGCCGCCGAGCACGGTCACCTTGAAGAATGCCTTGCCGGCTTCGACCCAGGTGACCCCGAAGTCGGTCGCCTCGGCGACGACGGCGAAGTCGCCGATCACGCCGTGGGTGACGAGATAGCGGGTTCCGACCTCCTTGGAGAGGTACGCCGGCGCGCTGAACTCGTCCACGGGCTCCTGTCCGATCTCCCCGCACACGCCGGTCACGACGAGGTCACCGAGCAGCTCGACGCCGGCGTGAGCGACGGCTTTGGCGGCAAGGAGCGTGCACGCAAGGGGGCCCTTGTCGTTGACGAGGCCGTTGCCGATCAAGGTGTCGCCCTCGCGCCAGGCGGAGGTGTAGAAGGGGTTGTCCGGCTGGTGCATCCATCGGCGCTCTTCGGGTCCCCACGCCACGTCCATGTGGGCGTTGAAGATGAGCGACAGGCCCGAGCCCTTGCCGCGAACGCGTCCAACGACGTTGGGCCGCTCGGGCAGCATGCCCACCTGCGAGGCCTCGATCCCGTTGTCGCTGAGCCAGGCTCGCACGCGGTCCGAGACCGGTTTCTCCTGCCCGGGCGGGCTGTCGATGTTCGCCAGCTCGAGCGCCAGCTCGACGAGCTCCTCCTGGTCGATGAGCGACAGCACCGCCTCGACCTCCGCGACGCCGCCGGGCTCACGCGTGGCCATCGCCCTAGGCCTCCTCGATCGCGATGTTGGTCCATCCGTCGACCCTCGCCCGCTGGTCGGGGTGCACGAGCACGGTCGTGTCGAGCGCCTCGATCACGCTCGGCCCGACGATGACGTTGCCCGGCGTGAGCCGCTCCCGCCGGAACACCGCGGTGGCGACGAAGCCCCTGTCCCTGAAGTAGACGTCACGCGTCCCGGACTGCGCCTGCGAGGGATCCGACGTGCCGATCGACTGTGCCGTCCGCTCCGGCTTGCGAAGCCGCCCGACGCCGCGCACAAGGTAACTGCGGGCCTCGATGCCCGCCTCCCGGTAGGAGGCGCCTCGACCGAAGCGGAGGTTGTAACGTCGCTCGAATTCCGCCTTCAGCGTGTCGAGCGCCGGAGCGTCGATCTTGCCGCCCTCGAGGGGGACCCGGATCTCGTGAACCTGGCCGCGGTAGCGCATCTCGATCTGCCGAATGAGGTGGACTTTGCCCCTGTCCACTCCCTTCGACTCGAGGTCGGAGCACACGGCGGACTCGAGGTGCTCATACATCTCGTTCAGCCGATCGACGTCAAAGGGGGCGAGCATCGGGTCGCTCGACTGCTTCACCGTCACGAGGTCGGACCCGGCGATGCCGAAGGCAGAGAAGACGGACGAGTAGGCGGGGATCACGATGGGTGCGGCGCCCACCTCCAGCCCGTAGGCGCCCACGTGGAGGGGGCCGGCGCCGCCGAAGGCGAAGTGGGCGAAGTCGCGGGGGTCGTAGCCCCGGCCGATCGTCTCCATCCGGACGAGATCGGCCATGCGGGCGTCGATGATCTCGACGATTCCCATGGCGGCCTCCACCGTCGACATGCCGAGGGGCTCGGCGATGCGCCTCCGGATGGCCTCCTCCGCCTTGGTGGCATCCAACTTGCGGGCGCCGCCGAGGAAGTAGCCCGGGTCGATGCGTCCGAGCACGACGTCGGCGTCGGTCACGGTGGGTTCGAAGCCCTCGCTGCCGTAGCACACCGGGCCGGGGTCGGCACCGGCGCTCTGCGGGCCGACCTTCAGGTGCCCGGTGCCGGGCTCGACCCACGCGATGGATCCCCCGCCTGCCCCGATGGAAGCGACGTCGATGACGGGCAGCACCGTGTGGTACTTGTCGAACACTGGAGTCCCGGTGATGAGCGGCTCCCCGTCGACGACGAGGCCGACGTCGAAGCTCGTGCCCCCGACGTCGGTCGTGACGATATTACGGGCCCCGATCAGCCGGCCGAGGGCCGCAGCTCCGAGCACGCCACCCGCCGGGCCCGAGCCGAGGAGCGCAACGGCGAACCCCTTCACCTCCTCGGCCGAGGTCACCCCTCCGGCGGACTGCATGAGGACCGGGTCACGCCGCAGGCCCTTCGACGACAGCTTGGCCTGCAGGGCGGAGATGTAGGTGTGCGTCGCCGTGCTCAGGTAGGCACTCAGAACGGTCGTCGCCCCCCGCTCGTACTCCTTGATCACCGGGGCGACTTCGTGAGACGTCGTGACGAAGAGGTCGGGGAATTCGGCGCGCACCATCTCGGCGACCGCACGCTCGTGCTCGGTGTTCATGAAGCTCCAGAGGAAGCACACGGCGATGGCGCGGGCACCGCTCCCGACGAGCTCGGAGACCGCCCGGCGCGCCTCGTCGAGGTCGAGCGGGACGACGACGTGACCCTTGTAGTCGATTCGCTCGGTCACCCCTTTGATCATGGGACGGGGCACCAAGGGGACGGCCTTCTCTAGATGGGCGAGATTGCGCAGCTGGGCGTCGGTGAGCCCGGCGGCCTTCTGGATCGTGCGCCCGATGATGACCGCGTCCTCGTGGCCCTTCGTGGTGACGAGGCCGACGGGCGTCCCGTGCCGCGTGATGAGGGCATTCGTGGCAACGGTCGTGCCATGAGCGAAGAGATCCACCTCGGCGAGCAAGGACTCCAGGGTCATCCCCGACATCTGGGCCGCCAGCGCCACGGAGTCAATCACGCCCTCGGAGAAGTCAGAGGGCGTGGACGGGGACTTGGCGGTCGTGACGGTCCCGTCGTCTGCCACGATGACACAGTCGGTGAAGGTGCCGCCGCTGTCGACGGCCACGATCGAGCTCATGGTGCAGACCGGGTGGCCGGTATCGAGGAACTTGCCCTCCGCTCGAGGCGTATGACCTCCCGGCGCTCCTCGGTGGCGGCGAGGTCCGCCGCCTTCCCGACGCCGTCCATCACTACCCCGTAGCGGTCGTGTGCGTAGCGGGGCGTCAACACGCCGTTCGCGACGTCACGGGCGACGGCATCGGGGTCGCGCTCGATCGGATCGAGATAGCCGCCTCCGCCCATGGCCACGCAGCGGTAGACGTCATGGCGCCCCTGTGAGGTCTTCACGATGCTCTCGTCATAGATCTCGGTGTCGCCCTCCAGGTCGTCGAGCTCGGCAGGGATGTATCCCTCCTCGAGCAAGGCCCACACGTTCGTGTCCCGCTTGATCACGAACTGGTTCGTGCAGGAGGGATAGCCGCCGGCGATACCGCTCGAGCCGGGCTGCCAGGTGCCGATGGCGTGCATGATCTTCGTCTCGATGCGGTCGACGTCATGGGGGACGTACATCATGCTGAGCGTGTTGCCGCCCCGGTACTTGCCCGCCCCGCCGGTGTCCGGCTGGATCCTGCGGTAGAGGTAGAGGACCGGGTAGCTGTACTCGTAGTCCTCCACGTTGGCGATGATGGAGGAGGGCGAGTCGAGAAAGCCGCCGGCGTCCAGCCCGTCGGCGAACGCCCGCGCCCCCGATCCCCCCGCCATGGCGTCAAGGAAGGCGGCACCGAAGAACTCGCCGCGCTGGTCGACGCCGAAGACATCCTCGACGTACAGCCCGCCCATCCAGGTGGCCATGAACTGGTCGAGATGGAACTCGCTCGAAGCGAGCATCTTGGCGAGGCAGACGCTGGCGCTGATGGTCGCCATGAAGCTGCCCGTCGTGGTCGCCTTGGAGACACCGGCCGGCCAGGCGGCGTGCACGACGGTGCCCTCCTTCGTCCGCACGTCGATCGCCTTGCTGAGGCCAGCGGGCGACCACGGCATGTCGAAGCACAGGTACGGTAGAACGGCCGCGATGGTCGCACCCACGCAGGCCGGGCGGGTGCAGTTGATCACGGCCGGGGCCTGCTCGGCGCTCTCGGAGAAGTCGAAGACGAGACGGTCGCCCTCTTTCGTCATCGAGACAACCACTGGGTAGACCTTGTCGTACTCGATGTAGCCGCGGTGCGTCCAGGTGCCGTCGGGCAGCTCGCGCAGGCGGGCACGGAAACGGGTGGCCGTCGCCTCCGTGATGCCTTCGATGGCGGCCAGCACGGTCTCGAGCCCGTAGCGCTCGATGAGCGCCTGGACCCGTTCCACCGCCACGTTGCAGCCGGCGATCATGGCCTTCAAGTCGAGACCCGTGAGATGGGGAAGCCGCGTTCGGCGCAGGTAGCCCTGCTCCACGTCGCGGCGGAACTCTCCCCGGTCGAGGATCTTGACCGGCGGGAAGATCGGCTGCTCGCCCCAGATCGAGGTGGCACCGAGCTGCACCTGGCCCTCGACCGGGCCGCCGAGGTCGATCTGGTGGACGGTCGACCCCGTCCACCCGACGAGCACGCTGCCCGAGAAGATGGGTGCGACGACGACAACGTCCATCTGGTGGCACGCCCCCACGTAGGGGTCGTTGGACATGAAGACGTCGCCGGGGCGGATCCCCGGGTCCTCGCTGTAGGTGGCGAGCAGCTCCCGCACGGTGTGGCTGAGCGCGAGGGCGTGGATGGAGATGTACATGCCGATGGCGATGCAGTCGCCCTTCGCGTCCATGAGCCCCACGTTCATGTCGTAGGCCTCGTTGGCGACGGGCGAGCCCGAGACGAGTCGCATCGTCATGGCGGCCTCGTCGTTGATGGCCGCCAGCCGCGAGCTCAGGATCTCGAAGGTGATGGGGTCGAGGGTGGCCTGCGCCTGCCCGGAAGCGGTCTGCGTCACGGCCGTCGTGCGACCGATGCCTGACCGGTTCGCTCAGGCATTCTGCTTGAGCTCATCGATCGCCTCGGCCGAGGTGAGGATGTCGGCGAACTCCTGGATGAGAACGTTCAACGACGCCTGGTGCTCGATATCGGTCAACGCCGCCGTCGCGTCCCTCAGCACCACCATCTTGAGGTCCAGCATCATGCCATCGCGAGCCGTCGATTCGACGCAGATGTTCGTCTTCGTCCCGCAGAGCAGCACGGTGTCCCGGTCCAGCGAGCGCAGGAGCCGCTCGAGGCCGGACGAGCCGGGGATGAAACACGAGTAGCGGTTCTTCACCACGATGAAGTCCTCCTCGCGCACATCCATCTCAGGGTAGAAGCGTGAGGTGGGGGCATCGTCGGACAGGGCGGCCGCCGCCTGCTCCCTGCGCTCGGGTCGCACGAAGTGGTCGAAGAAACCGCGCCAGTCGGCTCCACCCTTCGGGTGATGGGAGCGGATCCAGATCACGGGCACGCTGAGCTGCCGGCAGACGTCCGCCGTGTGGTTGATAACAGGGACGATGCTGCGCGACATGGAAACCTCGATGACGCCTCCCTCTGCCACGAAGGCGTTCTGCATGTCGATGATGACGAGAGCGCTCCGCTTCGGGTCGAGGCTCCGATAGAGGCGTAGATCGCCACGGATCTTGATCAACCGTTCTTTCACGAAGTCCGAGACGTCCACGTCGTGCGGCATGTGTGACCCCCTCCGCGTCTTGCTATTTAGTATATCAAGTATCCGCCGAGGCGGAGTGGCGGCGCAAGCCTGCACCGGTCCCGTCGTCGAGGGCAATTTCGACGAGGGACGAGCGCAGGATCTTGCCGAGCTCGTTGCGGGGAAGCTCGTCGATGACGAGGTACCGCTTGGGCCGCTTGTAGGCCGCCAGCGACGAGCAGGCGGCGTCGCTCACGTATTCGATGTCGACGGCCGCTCCCGACGCCGGCACGAGGAACGCCGTCACCTCCTCCCCCCATCGGGCGGATGGGAGCCCCACGACGGCGGCGGCGGCCACGCCGGGCAACGTCTCGAGCACGAGCTCCACCTCGCGTGGGTAGACGTTCAAGCCGCCCGTGATGATCATCTCCTTCGACCGGCCCACGATGGAGAAGTAACCATCGTCCGGCTCGACTCGGGCGAGATCACCGGTCCGGAACCAGCCGCCTTCGAGGAACTCGCCGGTCCCGGACCCCGCATAGCCGGCGAACACCGACGGCCCCCGGAGGACCACCTCGCCGACGACGCCGTCCTCGACCTCCCTCCCGTCCGAGTCGACCACGGCCGCTTCGGCGCCGGGGAGGGCAAAGCCCACGCTGCCGGCTCGACGCTCACCTTCGTACGGGTTCGAGAGCACGAAGCCCGTCTCCGTGAGGCCGTAGCGCTCGAGCGGCCGGATGCCCGTGAGCTCGAGCACCGCTTCGGAGGTCGCGGGCCGAAGCGGCGCCGAGCCGCTCGTCGCCAGCCGCAGCCGACCGAGGCGTTCCCTCGAGAGCTCGCCGGAAGACACGAGACGCTCCCACATGGCGGGAACGGCGAAGAGGACCGAGGCATCGCAGGCTTCGATCTGGCTGCAGAGGGTGCCCGGGTCGAAGCTCGGGACGAATACACCGCGGCAGCCGGTGACGATCACGGCGTGCAGGCCGCTCAGCCCGTGTGCGTGCTGAAGGGGCAGCGCGTGGACCAGGACGTCCTCAGCCCGGATCCGCCACGCCAGGACGATCGAGCGCACCGAGGCCAGCACGTTGCGGTGGGTGAGGAGGGCGGCCTTCGGACGTCCGGTCGTGCCGGAGGTGAAGGCCAGGTGGGCGGTGGCGTCGGGCTCGGGCGCCCGCAGGGAGAGGATGGGCGACTCCTCCACGACCCCGGCGAGGCTGCCCGGTGAGGAGCCGCCGAGTGAGAGGACGCATCGCAACCCGATCTCGCGGAGTTGCTCGGTGCGCCACGGGTCGCAGACGGCGGCGATGGGATCGGCGTCCTCCACGAGTAGGGCGAGCTCCCGGGCCGTGAGCATCGGGTTGACGAGGGCGACGGCGGCGCCGCTGTGGAGGATCCCGAGGTAGGCGACGACGTATTCGATCGAGTTGGCGGCGGCGAGGACGACGCGGGTGCCCGAACCGGCGCCGTTCGCCGTCAGCCAGGCGGCCAGCCGCCGGGCCCGTTCGTCGAGATCCCCGTGGGTGATGGACTCGTCGCCGATCGTGACGGCAGGCTGCTGCGGCTTCACGGTGGCGGTGGCGTGCGCCGCCCCGTGCAGGGTCCCCCCGCCGAGCGCCCGGAGCAACGTCTCGAAAGGTACGTCGTCCCCGAGATGCGCCAGCCAGGCGCGCTTGGTGGACGGCGAGGGGCTAGCGTTCATCGCCGGGTCGAACGCGACCCTGCGGCGACGTGCACCTCGCCGACGTTCAGGTCGGCCTCTGCCCGCAGGCGGTCCTCGAGGTTGCGCGTGGGCATCCTCACGAGGTGCTTGACGCCCTGCACGATGCTCGGGGGACTGGCGGCGAGGTCGCCGCAGATCCGCAGCGCCTCGGCCTCCGGGTCGTCCGCCAGGGTGTTCAGCAAGCCGATGGCGAGGGCCTCCTCCCCACCGACGGTGCGTCCCGACAGGCTCAGCTCCATGGCGCGGCCCGTTCCAACGAGCCCGGGGAGCCCCCAGGTGCCAAGGGCGAGGCCCGTCGCCGCGCCGGCGAACGAGATGCTCGTGCGCGTCGTGCCGACGCGCAGGTCGGACGCCAGCAGCAGCTGCGCGCCCGCCCCGATGGCGCTGCCCTGGGCGCACGTGACGATGACCGACGGCAGGCGGAGCATGGTGAGGTACAAGGAGTACAGGCACACGCTGACTGCCCGCAAGTTCTCCGGAGCGAGCGAGAGATCTCCCCCCGCGCAGAACGCCCGGCCGTCGGTCGAACTGAGCATCAGGATCGGCTCGGAGCAGCCGGCGATGGCCTCGCGCATCTCTTCGACCATGGCAAGGTTCAGGGCATTGCGGCGATCGGGACGATCGAGGAGGACCCTGAGCACACCCCGGCAGGGGTGGTCGAGTCGAAGATATTTCACATATGACATACTACCGACGGCTTTGTTGGCACCCCGAACAGCCCGAGGTGGGAAGGAGACGTCCGTCGTGCCCGAAGTCCGCTCGAGCGGCGTGACCATTTCGTACGAGGAGACCGGGAGCGGGACGCCCCTCGTGTTCCTGCACGAGTTTTCCGGCGATCAACGCAGCTGGGAGCAGCAGGTCCGCTACTTCTCTCGCCGTTACCGGTGCGTGACCTTCGCGGCGCGCGGCTACCTGCCCTCCGAGGTGCCCGCCGACCCGAGCCTCTACTCGCAGCGCCACGCCGTGCAGGACGGCCTGGCCGTGCTCGACGGACTGGGCATCGAGCGCGCCCACCTCGTCGGGCTGTCCATGGGGGGCTTCACCGCCCTGCACTTGGCGTTGTCGCAGCCGGGTCGGGTGCGCTCGCTGACCATCGGCGGCGTGGGCTACGGTTGCACACCCGAGCCCGATGGCTCCTGGGCGTCCTCCACGGAGGCGCTCGCCGACTTCTACCTAGAGGATCCCCTCGCTGCCGCCGCCGCCCACGCCATCGCTCCGGGGAGAGTGCCCTTCCAGCGAAAGGACCCGCGGGGATGGAGCGAGTTTGCCGCCCAGCTCGCCGAGCACCCGGCGATCGGGTCCGCCAACACCATGCGAGGCGTGCAGGGACGCAGGCCCAACCTGTACGACCTCGCCGACGAGCTCGCCGCGCTGGAGGTGCCGATGCTCATCCTCTGTGGCGACGAGGACGAGGGCTGCCTCGAGCCGAGCCTGTTCTTGAAACGGACGGTGCGGACCTCGGCGCTCGCCGTGCTCCCCCGCTCCGGCCACACGCTCAATCTCGAGGAGCCCGCCCGATTCAACCAGCTGCTCGAGGAGCACCTCGCGAACGTCGAGGCGGGCCGCTGGACGGGCCGTGATCCCCGCTCCATGCAGCGGCAGCTGCTCGGCCGGCGCTGATCGCGACCTCGCCGGCACCAGCGCCCCGCTGACGCCTCGCACGGCGGCGGCTCGCCCGCACGGCGTCCGGGGCTGGCGCCCAGGGGGAGCGCTCGCCGGGCTCGAGGCGGCGACTTTAGCCCTGCAGTGCAGGAAGTGCGATCGAGTGGAAGGCACGCCGGAAATAGACGAGCGGTTCCCGCTCGCCCAGCTGAACATTTACGACCTCGCCGACGAGAATCGTGTGGTCGCCGGCGTCATGGTGCGAGTGCGCCCGGCACTCGAGCACGACGGGAGAGTCGGGGAGCACGGGCGCGCCCCCCGGGCCCGGGACGAAGCCCGACCCGGCGAACTTGTCGTCCCGTTTCTCCGCAAAGCGGCGGGCCAGATGGCGCTGCTCGTGATGGATCATCTGCACCGTCCACGAAGCGGCCGTCGCGAGGGCGGCGTGGCACTGAGCACTCGTGGCGAGGCAGCACAGCACGAGCGGCGGGCGCTCCGAAGCCGAGCAGAAGGAGGAGGCCGTGAACCCCCACCATCTGCCGTCGTCGTCGACCGTCGTGACGATCGTCACGCCACTCGGGAATCTCGACATCGCCTCCCTGAAGATCAGCGAGTCCATCTGGACGCGGAGTCCGGGATGTCGATGAGGCCCTTGCGCTGGGCGCCGTCGATCGGCACGTGGGCACCGTTCACGAAGCTGGCTCTCGGGGAGGCCAGAAACGCCACGAGGTTTGCCACCTCGTCGGCTTCGCAGATGCGCCCGAGCGGGATGCTTCCCACCGCCAGCTCGTGCGCCCGCTCCTGATCGACTCCCTTGTCCCGGGCGAGTGCCTTTTCCAGCCCGTCCCAGCGGTCGGTGTTGACCGGACCCGGGTTCACCGTGTTCACACGGATCCCGAAGGGAGCGTACTGCTCGGCGAGCGACGAGGCGAAGTTGATGTCGGCGGCGTTCGCCACACCGGCGGTCATCTCCCAGTAGGACGGCTTGAGCCCGTCGTTGCCGACAACGAGGACGATGCTGCCCGACTCGCGCGCCTTCATGTGGGGCACCACCGCGCGGCAGGTCCTCACGTACCCCATGAACTTCAGGTTGAGGCTCCCGAACCAGTCTTCCTCGGTGAGGTTCTCCAGCAGCCCTCCTGGGGAACTGCCGGCACAGGTGACAAGGATGTCGATCTTGCCGAGGCTGGAGATCGCCTCGGCCACCGTCCGCTCGACGTCCTCGGTCCTTCCCATGTGACCCACGAGCGGCAGCACCGTCCGGCCCGTGCTCGCCGCGATGGCTGCGGCCGTCTTGCGCAACTGTTCCTCGCCGCGTGCCGTGATGGCGACGTCGCAGCCCTCGGCGGCGAGCAAGCGGGCGGTTGCCTCCCCGATCCCCTTGCTCGCGCCGGTAACGAACGCCGCCATACCTTCCAGACCCAGGTTCATGAACCCCCCTCAGGCGGGACCTTCCGGCGCATGATATATCATATTGTGAGAGTGCGTGCAATGAGCGGCCCGACGGCTACGTCGCCGATCCGTCCCCGGGGTCGGCGGCGGCGTCGATCCGCAGGAGTCGCCGGGCGTTGGAGGACCCGACCGCGTGCAATTCCTCGGGCGTCAGCCCGATGCTCTCCAGCGTCTTCACGAAGACCTCGAGACCTCCGGGCACGTGCGGGTAGTCGGTCCCAAAGAGCAGGCGGTCCGCCGAGAGGGTGTCGACGGCGCAGCGGAGCGCCGGCGCATGGGTTGTCACCGTGTCGAAGTGGAGCCGGCGGACGATCTCTGAGGGGCGGGCGGTGATGTTCGCCCGGTTCTCGGGAAACTGCGAGGCGTAGTTGTCCAGCCGGTGGAACACGAACGGGATGGTCCCGCCCAGGTGGGTGAAGATCCACCTGATGCCGTCGTAGCGCTCGAAGGCGCCGGAGTAGCTCATCCGCCCGATGGCGTTCGTCGTCTCGGCGAGGAAGTCGAGGGCGAGGGCGAGGGCGTACTCTCGCACGCCCTCGGTGCAGCAGCCGGTCGTGGGGTGGACGAACACGACCGCCTGGCGCCGTGAGAGCTCGTCCCACACCGGGGCGAAGCAGGCGTCGTCCAGCGTCCGGCGGTCGATCGTCGTACAGAGGGCGAAGCCGACGACCTCGCTGTGCTTGGCGACCCGGTCGATCTCCTCGAGGGCGTCTTCGACGTCGGGAAGCGGCAGGCTGGCAAAGACCTTCAGCCGTCCCGCGCTCCCGGCGGCCATCGCGCCGAGCTCGTCGTTGAGATCCCGCGTGAGCGGCCGGCGCAGCTCGGCCGGCAGGCGGAAGACACTTGGTGCCGACACCGAGAGGACCTGCATCTCGACCCCGGCGGCGTCCATCTTCGCCATCCGGTCCTCAGGCGACGGGAGGGGCTGCGGGACGGCGAGGGCGACCGCCTTGTCCTGGAG
>DASPSK010000244.1:0-17830 GCA_035623975.1 Acidimicrobiales bacterium
CCGGGTTCGACCCGTTGTACTCCATCGACGACGAGTCCCGCTACCAACGCCAGCTCGTCGGCGACCTGACCGGTAGGGATCTCGCCGGCTTCCTCGCCTTCGAGATCAGCTATGAGCTCTACACGGCGCCCGAGTTCCTCATCCTCGGCCGCACCGCCCGAGTGAGCGACGCCGATCTCCTCCGCAGCGGCGCCGAGCGGTTCGGGCCGGACGAGTTCGTGCACCGCCAGGGGGTCGCCAACTGGTGGCGGTCGCTCGTCGCTCGCCTCCCGGCGACGGAGGCGGCCGAACTGACGGCGCAGGTGCGCAGCCGGGACGAGCTGCTCTGGCAGCGGCGCAACGACGACATCACCCGCCGCTCGTCGGTCGCTGAGGACGCGACGCAAGCGAACTACCCGCTCATCCGCGCCATCCGGTCCGCCTGGCGCGACGAAGTCCACCAGTTCCTCTTCGGGGAGCCTCCACAGGCAGGCTCCTGAGCGCCGTACCACCCCACGCCTCGCCGGGACAGTCCCCCGTCCCACAACGACCACCTGCCCCCCGTCCCAAGAAGGAGAGTCCAGTGTCCGACGTGATCGAGCAGTACACGATCAGCCACATCCCGGAGAACCGACGCTACGGAGAGGCGAGCTCTCTCTTGCCGTTCTGGTTCACCGCCAACACGTCCGCCTTCACAATCGTCCTCGGTGCCGTGGGGGTCGAGCTAGGCCTCAGCCTCGCCTGGTCGATCGTCGCCATCGTCGTCGGGAGCGTCGTGGGCGGCGTTTTCATGGCCTACCACTCGGCCCAGGGGCCGAAACTCGGCCTGCCCCAGCTCATCCAGAGCCGGGCGCAGTTCGGCTTCTACGGGTCGCTCATCCCGAACTTCCTCATCTGGATCATCTTCTTCGGCTACATCGTCGGTGAGAACGTCCTTGCCAGCCAAGCGCTCGGGCCCCTCATCCACGTCACCTTCGCCGAGGCGCTGGCGCTCAGCTCGTTCGTCACGTGGCTCGTCGTCGTCTTCGGCTACCGCATCATGCACGACCTCAACCGTGTCGTCGCCGTGCTCTCGCTCGTCCTCTTCGCCGTTCTGCTCGTCAGGCTCGGCCAGCACCTGCCTCACGTCCACTACACGGCCGCCCCGTTTAAGTTCTCCGTGTTCCTCCTCGCCACCTCGATCTTCGCGAGCGGCCAGGTCGGGTGGGCGCCGTACGTGTCGGACTACTCCCGCTACCTGCCCGTCGACACGAGTGTCGCCCGATCGTTCTGGTACACCTACGCCGGCAGCGTGGTGAGTGCCATTCTCTTTGCCGGACTCGGTGCGGTCGCAGGCGTCGTCGCCCTCAACAGCATCAACTCCGACTCTGTCGGTTACCTCGCCGGCCTCGTGCCGGCGGCTCAATGGCTGATCATCCTCGTCCTGCTGAGCTCGATCGTCGCCGGCAACGCCATCAACCTCTACAGCCCGCTCGTCTCCGGTCTGGCGCTCGTATCGAAATCGGGCGGCAGGGCACCGGGCGCCCTCGTCCGCGCGATTGGCACGGCCCTCATCATGGCGATCACGAGCATCGTGGCGATCGGCGTGTCCTCGAACTTCCTCGTTGACCTCTCCGACTTCGCCGCCTTCTTGCTCTACATCGTCGTGCCCTGGTCTGCCATCAACCTCGTCGACTACTACTTCGTGCGGCATGGCAACTACAGCACGGCGGACATCCTGTCCGTCGATGGCCGCTACGGCCGCTTCAACGTCAAGGCCGTGGCGCTCTTCCTCGTGGGCATCGGTGCCGAGGTGCCCTTCATGAACGCCTCCTGGCCGAAGTTCGAAGGGCCTGTCGCCTCGAGCCTCGGCGGGGCCGACATCTCCTGGATCGTGGGCTTCGTCGTGACGGGCACGCTCTACTACCTGGCCAGCCGGCGCCTCGAGTCGACCGTGTCAGCTCCGCGGCTGCCACCGGAGGCGGCGCTGCAGGAGGCGCCCGCCTCCTCGTACTGAAGGCCATGCGCTCCAACGGCTCGAGCCCGCATCCGGCGGCCGTGCACGCCGCCCGGCGGATCCAGCACCCCCTCCTGGATCCGCCGGCGGCGTCGGCCCTACAGGTGGCCTCTCTTGAGGATGCGGTCGGAGCCCTGCTCGAGACCAGGCATGATGTCGTCCTCTTTCCGGCGGAGGCGGCGTTGCCCTTGGAGGCACTCGCGCGGGGCCTCGGAGGCCCGGGCATCGCAGCCCTCAACGTCGCCTCCATGCCGTTCGGGGCGGCGTTCGGGCGATGGCTGGAGCGGACCGGTTCCCGCGTGGTGGAGCTGCGCCCGCCGCCTGACCGTGCCGTCGACCCCGAGGAGATCGCCCGGGCGTTGCGGGCCAATCCGGACGTCTCCGTCGTGACCCTCGTCCACGCCGAAGCCGCCACGGGCGTTCGTCACGACCTTCTCGCCATCGCCAGCCTCGTCCGCCAGCACGGGGCCGTGTTCCTGCTCGATGTCGTGGCCTCGCTCGGCGCCCACGAGGTGGCGCTCGACGCCTGGGACGTCGACTGTGCCGTGATCGGGCCGCAAAAGGCCCTCGCCGGGCCGTCGGGGGTCTCGCTCGCCGTCGTGAGCCCACGCGGCTGGGACGCCATGGTGGGCAACGGAGCGGCCCCGAGGGACTCGATCCTGTCGTTGCTCGACTGGCGGGAGCAGTGGATCGACGCCGGCAGGACGGCGGTGCGCGGTACGCCGCCTCCCCTCGAGATCTTGGCGCTCGAAGCTGCCCTCGAGCGCATCGTGGCGGAAGGCCTCCCGGGCGTGCGGCGGCGCCACGAGGCCGCCGCCGCCGCCAGCCGGGCCGGCGCCGCCGCCCTCGGCCTCGCCCCCTTCGCCCCCGATGCCGAGGCGGCCTTCGTCGCGACGACGCTGCGGGCGCCGGCGGCCACCGACGCAAGACAGCTCGTGGAGATGGCATCGGCTCGAGGGCGAGTCGCCCTCTCTGCGGGCTACGGATCGCTCGCCACTGGCGTGCTGCGCCTCGATCACACGGGCCAGCGGGCCCGGCTTCCCGTCGTCGTGGACGCCCTCGTCGCCCTCGGACGTGCCCTCGATGAACGCCGTGCGCTCGACGGGTCGATCCCCGAGGCGGTCGAGGCGGCTAAGGCAGCTTGGCGGAGTTGCCTCGCCCAGCACGTGCCCACGATTGGGCGCCGGCAGACGCAGCGACGGTGACGCCGGGGCAGAGGAGCATGCCGCTCGCGTCACGATCTCGGGCGGCGCCTCGCTCTCGGCGGCCAACAAGCGGCAGGGCAGTGCTGAGGTTTCCCCTCGCGCTTTGAAACCGGTCGGAAGCCCACAGGTCACCGCCAGTCGTGGATCCGCGAAGTCGGCCCTTCCGACTCGGGTGTTCAAGCATGCAGGTCGTGCCTGCGAGTCATCTGAGCTCTGCGATCTCCGAGTTTGCAACCGAAGTTGCAATCCTCGTGGCTGTCCGCGTCTCGTCCACGGGTGACTCCACGGGGGAGGGCACCCGCTGCATCCCGCCCCGGAGGAGGGTGTTGACGTGCTTCTCAGTAGTTGAAGCGGTCGGCCCTTGTCCCTGGCGAGGTCCCCGAGGCCGTGGTCACCGTGACGTAGACCGTGCCGCTTCCCCTTGGTGAGATCACCTCCAGTTCCGTGGACGAGATGATCTCCTTGATGCCCGCTGACTCCGTCCCGAAGTGGACCTCCACCGGCGCGAAGAGGTTGTTGCCGGTGATATTGACCAGCGTCCCGCCGGACCTGGTCCCCTTGTCTGGCGAGATCTTGGTGACGATGGGAGGCGGGACGTAGGTGTATCTCGACCGTCCCGTGAGCGGGCTAGGACCACCAGCTCCCGTGATAACGGTCACGAGCACCGTGGAGCGAGGGCGTTTCGGGGCTTCGACCATGAGCTTGTTCGCTGAGGTCCTCTGTACCCGAGTCGCGAGGTCCGTTCCGAACTTCACGGAGATGGAACCGTTGAAGTTACGGCCAAGGATCGTCACGGTGCGACCGCCCTCCGGGTCCAACGAAGGCTGGACACTGAGAACTAGCGGCCTCGGGGCTGTGTAGCCGGCGAGTGTCAGTCGT
This sequence comes from Acidimicrobiales bacterium, assembly GCA_035623975.1. GTDB lineage: Bacteria > Actinomycetota > Acidimicrobiia > Acidimicrobiales > Bog-793 > JAKACA01. The sequence continues at coordinate 4,060 of DASPSK010000244.1, forward strand.
TTCGCCCGCTGGCCCGCGATGGTGAACGAGACGCTCGAGCTTCCGGCTGGGACTTGGGGAACCTGCACGTCGTAGTAACCATTGACTCCGACGGTGGTTGCGAGGGAGAGCGATGAGTGCTCTGGCTCTTCGAGCACTACGTGGACGGAGTTCCCTTGCTGAGAAACCACGCCGTCCTGGCCGCCGATCACTGTCGCCGACCCGGCGGTGGCTGGCACGAACGAAGGGCTGTCGGGGGAAGGGGCTGATTGACCGATGCACCGGTCGCGGCGGCACCCCAGCCTCCCCCGTCTGTCGTCTCCCACAGGCCGCCGTCCACCGTCGCGATGCACACTTGCTTCGAGAGGGCGCAGGACAGACCATCGGCGCCGCCAAGCGCAGCGTCGTCGTCCGCGACCGATGCCCAGCTCGAACCGCCGTCGGCCGTCCCGTAGAGGGGATCGCCTACCGGTGTGGCGTTCATCGCCCAACAATCGTCCGCCGTCGCGCAGGAGATCGCGTAGAGCCCACCACGCGACGGAATGCCCGTGAACTCCCAGCCGCTCCAGGTGACCCCACCGTCTGTGCTGCGAATGACGGCGGAGCCGGTCGTCGCGTATCCGATGGCCATGCAGATGTCGAGGCCACCGTTGTCGCCGGCGCAGGAGACCGAGACGAGATCGCCCACTCCATCGAGAGTCGGGCTGGGCGAGCTCAGCCACGTCGCCCCCCCGTCGGTCGTCGAGAGGGCTACTCCTGGCGCGGGGCCTGCGGTATCTCCGACCGCAACGCAGCTCATGGGTGACTCACACGAGATGGAGAAGAGCTCGACGGCGACGCTTTGCGGTTCGACCGTCGTCGTCCAGGTCTGGCCACCGTCTTCGGTTCCGATGATCACGCCCGATTCGGGAGGGGTGGGATGCGGCCCCACGCCCCCACCGGTGCCGACGATGTAGCAGTCCGAGGCCGTCGGGCACGAGATCCCGAAGGCCTCCCAGGACTGCTGGACTACACCGTTGGACGTGTCGATCGGCACAGTCGCCGGCAGCGAGCTCAGAACGGTCCAGCTCTGGCCACCGTCGGTCGTCTCGGAGGCGTTCGAGGCATATTCACCGGGCGGCGCCCCGACCGTGACACAGTCGTTCACGGCAGGACACGAGAGCCCCGCGACGATCTCGTCGGAGGGAAGCGAGAGGTAGCTCGTCCAGTGCACGCCGTCGCTCGTGACGAGAACCCCTTGACCTACTGCGTCGCCCCCGTCGGGCGACGGGATTTGGACGTCCGTGTTGTAGACGATGGCCATGCAAAACGTGCTCTCCGGGGCACAGGAGGTCAAGGCCTGCACGCCTGTCGTGAGTCCGTCGTCGTAAGACGACGGGACCCCGACCTCGCTCCAGTCCGTGCCCGAGAGGGCGGCACCGGCGCGGCTGGCCGATCCGATCGTCAACGAGACAACTATCAACGAGGCGAGCACGAGCGACGGGAACAACTTCACTCGCCTCCGTACCCTCGTGGGCGTCATTGCACCACTCCAAGCTGAGCCGTCACGGAACGATACCTGCCAATCACGGCCCAGTTGCAAAGCTTCGCCGACTTCGGCCCTTCCGGGCTTGGGTTCCCCCGTGCCATCGAAGTAAGGCCTTTTGCGGCCCGCGCGGCCCCAGCCTCGCCGTGCCTAGCTGCCGATCTGCTTGCTCCGGTGGTCGCGGCACTCAGGCCGCGTCCTAGCACTCGGCTTTCAGATCCTGGTACTTCTTGTCGAAAAGCTGTTTGACCGCCGAGGTGACCTTCAACGTGGCGATCTGAGCCTCCAAGACGGCGTGGCCGGAGACGTCGAGGTAGAACATCGAGCAGGGGAGCCCGGCCACAAGGCTGCCGGTGACCTGTCCGAGGGCGGTGATCACATCCGCGTACCCGAGAAGGCTCGCCACCGACAGGCCGGGGCCGAGGCCGACCTTCACCTGCGTGGCGACCTCGACGGCCGCCGACGACAGGGTGGGCGAGCCCTTGTCCGTGATGAACTGGCCGGCGACCTTCTCGGCGTTGGGGCTGGCGGAGTCCGAGCCGCCGGACTCCGTCGCCCCTTCCGAGCCGCTGTAGGTAAATTGGGCGCCGCCATTGATGACGGAATTCTTCGCCGAAACAGCCACCGTCATGAGCAGGGCGAACTGCACCTTCAACAGCATCGGCACGCCGAGGATGGTGAAGGGTATGTCGAAGGAGATCGGCAGCCTGAGGACAGGAAGCTTGAAGTCCTTCTTGGAGCTGGTTCCCCGCAGGATCTCGTAGACGAAGTGCACCTCACCGTAGGAGAGGAACGTGTACTGACTGCGGACGTTCGTCCCGTTGGCGATGTCGAGCTCTCCAGAGACGTCGCCCCTCGAGATGTAGCCCGAGAGACTGGCGTCGATGACGAGGCCAGACCCCGTACCTCCCGCGCACGTCCCCTTGGAGGGGAAGAACGATGCTCCGATGCAGCCGGTGAGAGACCATTCCAGCTTCGACGCCGAGGGAGTGACGGAGATCCCGTAGGTGAAGTCTCCGGGACCTGTGCCGTTGAACGAGAGGGCGACCTTTGGATCGGGCGGTCCCTTGACGAGAGGAGCCAGATTCGGGGAAGCGGCCGCCGGGCGAAGCGTGGCAGAGTCCGTCGTGTCGGGCGTGAGTGTCGCAAAGGTCTTGGCGAAGTCGATCTCCTGTGAATAGCTGAGATCGGCCGTCTTGAAGATCTGGGTGAGCGACGCGGGCGTCGTCGTCACGGTCAAGGAGGTCTTCGACTTCTTCACCGCCGTCACGACACCCACCGAGTAGCCCTGCAGCAGCATCACCTTGCCGGGTTTCAGCTGCCCGAGAGGCCCACTGGAGCTCCTGAAGACGTACGTGCTGCCGTCCGTCGAGACGCTCACCAGGTTTGCAGCCACCGTGGCGGCGCTCACGAGGACGACGTTCGACGAGAGGACCGTGTGGGGCGCGAGGACAGCCCCCTCCGGTGTAACCCCGGCGCCCGCGCCGCCGCGGGCGGGCGCCGCCGAGGCGGCCCCTTGCGACACGAGCATTCCGACGACGGTGCCGAGCACGACGAGCCCGACGAGGAAGGAACGGGACCGTGCAGGCGCTCGCGTGATCATGCGCAAGCCTAACCCAGTTTGCCGAAGGGCTGTGGGCCGTTCGCGATCGAGATTGCCTGCTCAACCCCGACGAACGTCCCTTTCCCCCGGCGACGGGGCACCACCGCTCACGGCTCGGCCGGCATCGTGTGAATCGGGCTCTACCCTGCGTTCATGCCTGACGACGCCGTGGCGTTCCCGATACTCGAGGAGGCCGACCTCGGCGTTCTCGAGGTGCTGGGGACCCGCAAGCCGGTCGCCCCTGGGGACTACCTCTACCGCGAAGGAGACGCCAGCTACGACTTCTACGTGATCTTGTCCGGGGAGGTCGAGATCGTCGTCCGCTCCGACGGCGAGGAGCATCTCATCGCCCGGCACGGTGCTCGTCGCTTCCTCGGCGAGCTCAACTTGTTGACCGGCATGCGTGTGTACGTGTCGGCACGCGTGGTCGAGCCCGGTGAAGTGCTCGTCGTACCCGCGGCGACGCTGCGGCACGTCCTGGCTACGAGGCCAGGCCTCGGCGACACGATCCTGGCCGCCTTCCTCGCCCGCCGGTCCGTGCTCTTGAGCGGCGCAGCCTCCACCACCCGTGTCGTCGGCTCGCGGTTCTCCCCGGAATCCCTCCGCCTCCGGGAGTTCCTCACGCGCAACCGCATCCCCCATGAGTGGCTGGACGCCGACGGCGACCCCGCCGTCGAACGCCTCCTGCGCGAGGCGAACGTGGCCCCGTCCGAGTTGCCCGTGGTGATCGCCTCCGGATCGGTGCTCCGGCACCCGACACCTGGGGATCTGAGCGCCTACCTCGGGCTGACTCTCGACAACGTTCCCGAGCGTTGCTTCGACCTCGTCGTCGTCGGCGGTGGCCCGGCCGGGCTGGCCGCCGCCGTCTATGGCGCCTCCGAAGGGCTGAGGACGCTGGGTGTCGAGATGTTCGTCGTCGGTGGCCAGGCGGGGACGAGCTCCCGAATCGAGAATTACCTGGGTTTCCCGACCGGTATCTCCGGTGGCGACTTGACCCAGAGAGCTGTCGTGCAGGCGGAGAAGTTCGGCGCCCTGCTCATCAGTCCCTGCGCCGCCACGTCGCTGAGCGAAAGGGCCGGCCACCTCGTCGTCCGGCTCTCCGACGGGAGCGACGTCGCCGGTCGCGCCGTCATCGCGGCGAGCGGCGCCCGCTACCGGCGACTCGACGTGGATCGGTTGGCGGACTTCGAAGGCAATGGCGTGTACTACGCCGCCACCGAGATGGAAGCCCGCGCTTGCACCCCCAAACGGGTCGTCGTTGTCGGCGGCGGCAACTCCGCCGGCCAAGCCGGGCTGTTCCTGGCGGGTGCCGGCAGCCCCGTGACCTTCGTCATCCGGGGCCCGGAGCTCTCGAAGAGCATGTCCCGGTATCTCGTCGACCGCATCGAGGGCGACGACCGCATCGAGGTCAGGACGAACACCCAGGTCACCGGGATCGACGGCGACAAGACCTTGTCCTCGGTGCGTCTCACGGGTCCCGACGGTGACGAGGACCTACGCTGCGCTGCCCTCTTCTCCTTCATCGGCGCCGAACCAGCCTCGGAGTGGTTGTGTGGATGCGCCGCCCTCGACGAGCGGGGCTTCCTGCTCACGGATCGGTCCCTCCAGCCACAGGACCTGGACGGGCCCTGGGACACCCTCGGCCGTCTGCCGCTCCCCTTCGAGACGAGCCGTCCGGGGTTGTTCGCCGTCGGAGACGTCCGCGCCGGCTCCATGAAACGGGTGGCGGCAGCCGTCGGAGAGGGCTCGGCGTCGGTGCGCTCGGTCCACGAGTACCTGGCTTTCGCTCGTTGACGGCGTGATGCAAGCCCCTCTCGCCTGAGTCGGGCTGGCGAGAGGGGCTTGCTGCCATCGAGGGCTGGGCTAGGCGGCGGGCAGGTCGGGCTCCCAATGGGGCTCGCGTACTTCGACAACCGGCACGGTCACCGGTTGGGCGAGGACCGCGGCGGGAGCTGTCTGCCGCTGGCGGAGGCCGACGGACACCAAGCCGAGGGCGGCGATTCCAAGGAGGACGCCGAGGGCGAACACGTCGTGCATGCCGGTGAGCACCAGAGCATGCACCCGGGCCAGGGGTGCCGAGCCCAGTCCGACCCGCGGACTGCGCAGGCTCATCTGCACGTGACCCGTCGCAGCCCCGAACACGGTCACGAGAACTGCCAGCCCGAGAGCGGCGCCAACCTGCATGCTGACGTTGATGAGTCCCGAGGCGGCTCCGGCGTCTCCCGGTTCCACCCCGGTGAGCGAGGCGGTCGTCAGCGTCACGAACGAGGCGCCCATCCCGGCTCCGATGAGCACGAGCGAGGCCAGGATCTGTACATAGGCGGTCCCGACCTGGAGCTGCGTTGCGAGCAACAGCCCAGCGGTTGCCGACAGGATCCCGGCCGTCAGGATGCCTCGTTGCGAGAAGCGGCCCACGAGCACCCTGCTCGTCAGCTGCGACGAGACGTAGACGGCCACCGGCCACGGCAAGAAGGCCACGCCGGCGCGCAGCGGGCTGTAGTGCTGGACATCCTGCAGGAACTGCGACAGGAAGAAGAACGAGCCGTACATGCCCGCATAGAGAAGGCCTCGAGCGAGGTTGGCGGAGTTCCGGGTGCCGTGAGCCAGCAGCCGCATCGGCAGGATCGGCTCCTCGACCTGGGTCTCGTTGACGACGAATAGCCCGGCCAGGGCCACCCCGGCCAGCAGCGGGACGAAGCTGAGCGGCCGACTCCAGCCGTTGCTTCCGGCTTCGACCAGCCCGAGCACGATGCCGGTCATCCCAAGGGTCGAGGTGAGCGCCCCGACCAAGTCGAAGCGCCCATTCCGCCGCTTCGTCTCGGAGAGCACCACCCGGCCGAGCAAGAAGACGAGCGTGCCGATGGGCACGTTCACGAACATGACCGAGCGCCACGACAGCAGCTCCGTGAGCACGCCGCCGGCCACGAGCCCGGTTGCTCCTCCCGCGGCGGACATCGCCGTGTAGAGGGCGATCGCCCGGACTCGTTGCGGGCCTTCAGGGAACCTGGTGGTCAGCAGCGAGAGCGCCGAGGGCGCCGCCAGGGCAGCACCGATGCCCTGCAAGGCTCGGCAGGCGAGCAGCATCCAGCCGGCGACGGCGAGCCCGCCCAAGAGGGAGCTCAAGGTGAACAGGGCGATGCCGGACAGGAACGCCCGGCGCCGCCCGAGGAGGTCGCCCGCCCTGGCGCCCAGGAGAAGCAGGCCGCCGAACGTGAGGATGTAGGCGTTGAGCACCCACGAGAGTCCGCCGCTCGAGAAGCCCAGTCCCCGCTGGATCCTCGGCAGGGCGACGTTCACGATCGTCGCGTCGAGCACGACCATGAGCTGGGCGGTGAGGATGACGAATAGGTACACCGTCGGGTGCTCCAGCCGTCGTCTGAGCACCGCCCGTGCGGCGCTCCGTCCTGGCAGGGCCGCTCTCGAGGGCGGCCGCGCGATGGTGGAGAGAGGCATTGACTTCGACCTTTCCGCTGGTATTCTGGAATCAAAGCGGAAGCTTCCTCCGGTTACTATACGGAGGGCGCCTCCGTTTTGCAACCCTTTTCGAAGGGAAATCAGAAGGTGGCGTCATGACCAGGGCAAAGAAGTCAGAATCGGCTCCGAAGCCGCTGAGCGAGGCGGGTGGAGCGGGCGGTACGCCCGAGACGGGAGGCGTCGCCGATCGGGACCTCGACGGGCGACTGCTGCGCGCCGATGCGCGCCGCAACTACGAACGCCTGGTGGTTGCTGCCAGGAAGGTCTTCTCCGAGCAGGGAGTGGGCGCCTCGATGGAGGCGATCGCCCGGGAGGCCGGCGTCGGCGTCGGCACGCTCTACCGCCACTTCCCCAAGCGGATCGACGTGGTGGAGGCTGTCTACCGGACCGATGTCGACGAGCTGGCGATGGCGGCGGAGAAGGCGGTGGCGAATCTGGATGCGTGGGCGGCTGTGGAAGAGTTTCTCAGGGCCTTCGTGCGGTACGCCCAAGGGAAGCGGGTCTTCCTCGGCGAGTTGCGCGAGGCCTTCGACAAGAACCCCGACCTGAAGCTCCGGTCACGAGAGCGGATCGACGAAGCAACCGACCTCGTCATCGGTCGGGCGCAGCAAGCCGGCGCCGTCCGGACCGACGTCGACGGGCGGGACGTCATGCAGTTGCTCGGGCCTATGTGCACGAGCCCGACACTCACGCCGGAGCAGAGCGAGCGATTGCTCCCGATGATCCTCGACGGCCTTCGCGCGCCAGCTCGGAGCGACTGAGCAGCAAGGTTTGTCGCCGTCGGGCGGTCGTGCGTCGAGCTTCGGCTGTCGCCCGGCTGGAGCGGCCTATTCCCCCGTCTCGCCGTCCACAGACTCGCGGATGAGGTCGGCGTGCCCGTTGTGACGGGCGTACTCCTCGATCATGTGGGTGACGATCCAGCGCAGGCTGGGAACCTCCTGCTCGCGTCCGCGGCGCCGTGCCGGCTGACCGAGGTCGCCGGCGGCGAGCGCCTGTGCCATGACGGTGCGCGATTGGGCCACCGCCTCCTCCCACAGCGACCGGAGCTGCTCGGGAGTGTCATCGGCCGCCGAGTGCCATTCCCAATCGGGATCGGCTTCCATGTCGCCGGTCACCCAGGGTGCCGGCGACTCCCGCCCCTGCACCCACTGTGAGAACCACCAGTCCTCAACGAGTGCGAGGTGCTTCATCATGCCGCCAAGCGACATGGAGGAGGCTCCGACCGTCGCCCGCAGGCCGGCCGGGTCCAACCCGGCCGTCTTCCAGGCGAACGTCGCCCGTTGGTAGTCGAGGAAACCGAGCAGCGTGGCTACCTCGTCGGCCGCCACGGGAGGCTCCGGGCGCCCGTGCTCGTCGATCTTCGTCATGGTCGCGAAACTACTGGCACCGCGGCGCCCCGGACCCGGATGGGGGAACCGGCATCGCGCCGGTCCCTTGCCGAGAAGAGCCAAGTTCGGGGAGGCGGCGCCGGGTGACTCGGGCGGTTGAGACGGATCCGTTCGCAGCTTGCAGCTGGAGGCTCCCGAGAGTGCGTTCGGCCAAGGTGTCGCCTACGTTGACACCTCGTGGCAGGTGAGACCGGACAGACCACGGTGACCAGACCTCTGGTCAGGTTCGTGATCTCGCCGACCTACGGGCCGCAGTCATGCTGATGAAGCCGGCGGTGCTCAGCCTGTGAACACGGCGACATTCGGGAAGACGTTCGTGACGCTGCTCGTCGTGATGGATCCCATCGGCACGGCCCCGGTCTTCTTGTCCCTCACCCGTCCGATGGCCCGCAGAGCGGCCCAGCGCTCAGCCGTTGTCGCCTCGCTAGCAGCCCTTGGCGTCGTGAGCGTGTTCGCTCTGTTCGGACAGGTCGTGCTGACCTACCTGCACGTCTCTCTCGCGAGCTTGTCGATCGCGGGCGGGCTCTTGCTCGTGCTCATCGCTCTCGAAATGCTGCAGGGTCAAGAGCGCCCGCCCGCCGACACCGATCAGATCGCCCTCGTGCCGCTCGCCACGCCGCTGCTCGCCGGTCCGGGCGCGATCGCGACCGTCATGGTCCTCGTGCGCCAGCAGCCAGGTAGCAGCGCACGCCTCGGTGTCTATGCCGGCATCCTCGCGACTGTGATGGTCATCGGAGCCGTACTGTTGCTCGCCGAGAGGCTGGCGAAGTGGATACCCGCGCCAATTCTCCACTTCCTGACGCGCATTTTCGGTTTCCTGCTCGCCGCCATCGCCGTCCAGCTCGTCGTCGACGGTGCGCTGATACTCGCGCGCTGATGAGCGGGCCTTCACGCTGGATCCCCGTGTTGGAAGACCCGGGACCGGCGCAGTAGCCACGGCGTCCCGGCCGTGCGTTCGCGACGCCGTGCGTTGCCCGGCCCTCGAGCGAGGTCCTAGACCCCTTCGCTGCGACCGTCGGAGTCGCCAGGGCGCGGGCGGACTGGGGCCTCTTTGTCGCCCGCCGGGTGCTCGACTAGTGCAATCACCCTGGCGGCCATGAACCGGGCGGTTCGTACGGGTGTGCCAGAGCGCGTGACCTCCGTGACCTCTACCGTTCCCCGGACGTTGGCGATCTCGACCCGCCTGCCGGCTCGGCGCGCCTCGATCTCGAACCGTTGGACCCCAGAGCCCACGTCGACGAGGACCTCCACACTGTCACCCTTCACCGGTACCAAGGTACCTACCTGCAACACCGGAGACGCAGCCAGGTCCCGTGTCGGTCAAGATCGAGCTGTGTCAGCCGAACCCTGGGGATGGCCTGCGACCGATGAGGAGCTGATCGAGCTCCAGGGACGTCTCCGCCATGCAGCGGCGAGCGCGTTGGCCGCCGATCCCTGGCTGCCGTCCGGTGAGAGGTCCACCCTCGGCGGATGCTTCGTCGCGTATGACCGCGGCAGCACGGGCCCGGGCAGCCCCGGCGACCGGGCGTGGGCGGCGGCCGTCACGTGGCGGGCCGGGGATGCGGCCGTTCGGGGCGCCCGCCGGACCGACCACCATCTCAGGGGTATGCCGACGGCCCTCGGCCGTCCCAGGCAGGCAGACGATGTCCTCGCCCAGAGCGTGGTGGATGCCCGTGTTTCTGCTTCGTATGTGCCCGGGCTCTTGGCCCGCAGAGAAGGACCGATCCTGGCCGCCGCGCTGGCGGCACTCGAGACTCGTCCCGAGCTCTTGCTCGTCGACGCCAGCGGACTTGATCATCCTCGGGGTGCGGGGCTCGCCGTGCACCTTGGAGCCGTCGTCGGCTTGCCGACGGTGGGTGTGACCCGCCGCCCGCTCGCCGCCGCTGGCGACCAGCCGGGATTGCGGCGTGGCGCCGTCGCACCACTGCAGCTGGGCGGTCGCTGCGTCGCCTTCTGGGTCTGCACCAGGACGGGCGCCCGCCCGCTCGTCGCCCACGGCGGATGGCGGACGAGTCCGGAGACCGCCGTCCGCGTGGTGCTCGACGCGTCCACGCCGGCGGCCCGAACCCCGGTCCCGCTGCAGGAGGCGCGACGGGTGGCTCGCGAGGCTCGGAGCCTTGCTCGCGCCGAGTGACCACGGTGACTGCTCGCCTCAATCCTTCATGACTTGCTGGTGATCGCGTCGGCGAAGTGGTGAGATCTGCGAGGAGCCGGGGCGCAGTAGTGGCTGCAAAGTTTCCGAGTCGTCTCAGGACCCGAACGATGCGACCGCGGCCTGGTCGAGGGCTGTGACGGTCGCGGCACGACCCAGCTCGATCATCTCCGAAGCCCGGTGGAACTCGAGCGTGCGACACGCGTCCTTGGGGATCGTGATGAGAACATCTGGTGGGTTGCCGGCCAACCGGTACCGGGTAAGCAGGCTCTGCATGGCCTCGAGCGACTGGTTCATCACATCGAACTTGGTCAGACCGGCAGGTAACGGATCGTGTGATTCCCGGGCCGCAGGCGCCGACGCGTCATCAACCCCGGTCGCTCCACCGAAGCGGCTCACCAGAGCATGGATCAAGTCGCGATCGAGCAGGTGCGCCGCTCCGCTCCGGAACCGCTCGATCCATTCGTCGACCGGGCGCTCCTCTGAGGACTCGCGGGCGGGAACTCCGCCATGCGAGCCACCTCGCTCTCCGCCGAGGTCGATGGCGATGGTCACATCTGCATGAGCCGATGCCGTGGGCGCGATCGGGACCGGATCCATGAGGCCACCATCGACGAGCAAACGACCGTTCAACATCACCGGCGTGAACACACCTGGCATGGCAATCGAGGCCCGCAGCGCCAGGTCCACCGAACCTCGTTGGAACCACACGGCCTTCCGTGCGAGGAGATCCGTGGCGACCGCCGTGAAGGTCACCGGCAGGTCCTCGATGCGGGCACCGTCGAGGAGTTCACCTACTCGGGCGAAGATCTTCTCAGCACGGATGACACCGGGGGCCGAGACGGAAACGTCGAGGAGACGGGCCACCTCGAACTGGGTCAAGCCGCGAACCCAGTCGGTGTAACCGCCGAGCTTCCCAGCGGCGTACAGCCCACCGACCAGGGCACCCATCGAGGAGCCCGCAACGCTGACAATCTCGATGCCCCGCTCCTCGAGCACCTGGATGGCGCCGATGTGCGCGTAGCCGCGGGCACCCCCGCTTCCGAGGGCTAGTGCGGCTCGTGTACGGCGTTCCATGACTCCAGCGTAGAGGGCGCCTGTCGGCAACGCCGAGCCAGGGCCGTGGCGACAGTAGTGCCAGCCTGGGCGTTCGGGAACGCGTCCAGGCAGGTCGCCGCCGGCCCCGTCGCCCGCGGCTCGTGGTGGTCGCAAGATCGCCTCGGGGCTGCGTGAAAGTCCGGCGAGTGGACGTCGTGGCCGGGCGAGCCGGGGTCGTGCATGATGCTTTCCATGGCATTTCGCACCATCATCGAGCCGTTCCGCATCCACTCGGTCGAGCCGCTGAGGATGACGACGCAGGCTGATCGCGAGCAGGCGGTGCGGGCTGCGGGTTACAACCTCTTCTCTCTGCGATCCGAGGACGTGCTCATCGATCTGCTCACCGACTCGGGGACCGGTGCCATGTCGCGAGACCAATGGGCGGGGATCCAACACGGCGACGAAAGCTACGCCGGGTCGCCATCGTGGTTCCGATTCCTCGAGAGCGTCCGGGATCTCTTCCCTTTCCAGCACATCATTCCGACGCACCAGGGCAGGGCAGCCGAGAAGATCCTCTTCACCGCAGTGGCTGGACCGGGCAAAGCCGTTCCGAACAACACGCACTTCGACACGACCCGCGCCAACGTCGAGTTCACCGGCGCCGAGGCGGTCGATTTCGTAGTGGGGGAGGGAGACGATCCCTCGGCGCCGCACGCGTTCGGGGGCAACATGGACATCGAGCGGTTGGAGGCGTTCCTTCGATCACGTCCCGGCTCGGTGCCCGTCGTGTTCGTGACCGTGACGAACAACTCGCACGGCGGGCAGCCGGTCTCCCTCGCGAACCTCAAGGGCGTTCGCGAGGTGTGCGACTTCCACGAGGTGCCGCTCTTCCTCGACGCCTGCCGTTTCGCCGAGAACGCCTGGTTCATTCGCGAGCGCGAGCCTGGGCAGGAGGGTCGCGAGGTTCGAGACATCGTGCGGGAGATGGCCTCACTCGCAGACGGCATGACGATGAGTGCCAAGAAGGATGGGCTCGCCAACATCGGCGGCTGGCTCGCAATGAATGACGACGAACTGGCGTCAAGATGTCGCAACCTGCTCATTCTGACCGAAGGTTTCCCCACCTACGGGGGTCTTGCGGGCCGCGATCTCGAGGCGATCGCGCAGGGCTTGCAGGAGGTGGTGCAGCACGACTATCTGCGGTACCGGATTCGCTCCACGGGCTACCTCGGGGATGCGCTGATCCGCCTGGGCGTCCCGATCGTCCAGCCAACCGGCGGGCACGCGGTGTACATCGACGCCCGCCGGTTGCTTGCTCATATCCCCCCTCTGCAGTACCCGGGCCAGGCGCTGGCGATCGCTCTGTACGAGACGGGAGGAATCCGTAGCTGCGAGGTGGGAACGGTGATGTTCGGTCGCCAAAGCGACGGTACTGAGCAGCCGGCGGAGACGGACCTGGTTCGCCTCGCCATCCCGCGGCGCACGTATACACAAAGCCACATGGACTACGTCATCGAAGTGTGCGCCGATGTCGCGATGCGAGCAGCGGAGCTACCTGGCTATCGCATCGTCGAGGAATCGCCGATGTTGCGTCACTTCACGGCGCGCTTCGAGCCGATCTCCGTGCCCTGAAGCAGCGGGCCGCCGCCCTAGATGCGCAAGGTCCTGCGGCACCGATGGTGGCGGGGGCGGCGACGGGTCAGACGTCGGAACCCGCGACGAGGCCCTCCAGCACAGCCTCTTCGACCGAGCGCGGTGCGAGACAGTCGCCGATGCCGACGACCTCGAGCCCACACTCTGCGATCTCGGCCACGAGGGCGTCGTCGGAGACGTGGCCTTGGGCGAGGACAAGGGCGACCACGTTCTCGACGACGACGGGTTTCTTTGTCAATACGTGCTGGAAGTAGACGCTGTCGTCGTCGGCGCCGAAGAGGCGGAGGAGCGGCTCGATCGTGACTCCGGTGAGGGCGAGGGCCTTCAGGTGGGCGTCGCGCACGTACTGCTGGAGCGAGGCGGCGGCGTAATACCCGTTCACCGCGAGCGTGACCGAATGCCCGTGCTCGGCGAGCATCCTGGCGAGACCGACCCCGACCCAGTCGCCGTTCCAATCGGCGACGACAACGCGCCCCGCCGGCACGCTCGCCCCGGCGATGACCTGCCAGGCATCGAGGACGGTCGGCTTGCCCAGGATCTCCATCGGAGCATGGCGAGGCTTCGCACCGGTGGCGACGATGGCCACGTCAGGACCCTGCGTGCGTACGAAGGCGGCGTCGACGAAGGTGTTCGTAACGATCTTTACCCCGGCGCGCCTGGCCTCGGAAGCGAGATTGGTGACGGCGCCGCCGAACTCCTGGCGTTCCGGCAGCCGCTCGGCCAAGAGAACTTGACCGCCGACACGTCCCTTCGCTTCGTAGAGCACGACCCTGTGGCCGCGCTCGGCGGCGACGGCTGCCGCCTTGAGCCCGGCAGGCCCGCCGCCCACGACCATGACCTCGCGGGACACGGGCGCAGGGATGCGACGACCGTAGGTGAGCTCGCGGCCGGTTTCTGGGTGCTGGATGCAGGAGATGGGGTAACCGGCATGGAAGTGTCCTATGCAGGCCTGGTTGCAG
>DASPSK010000253.1:0-7070 GCA_035623975.1 Acidimicrobiales bacterium
GCGTGCTGTCCGATCAGGAAGAGGGCGTGTACCAGTTCATCACGATGGTGGCGCGCGGTTACAGCGGCTTGCCGCTTCGCAGCGAGGAAGTGGCGTCGGCCCGCTGAGACTGCCACGGCCTAAGCGAGCGCCCGCACGCCCCGCTTGGCCAGCTGCTGGGCGATGATGGCGCGCTGGATCTCGCTCGTGCCCTCCCAGATGCGCTCGACGCGAAGCTCGCGAAAGAAGCGCTCGGCCACGTTCTCGCGCATGTAGCCGCGGCCGCCGAAGATCTGCACGGCTCGATCGGCCACGCGGTTCGCCATCTCCGAGGCGTACAGCTTGACCATGGAGGCCTGGGCGTGTTGCACCTTGCGGTCGCGGCCCTCGTCGATGCCGCGGGCGGTCTCGTAGACGATGGCACGGGCGGCGAACAGCTCCGTGGCGCTGTCGGCGAGCATGGCCGCCACGAGCTGGTAGTTGATGATGGGCTCGCCGTAGGCCACGCGTTCGGTGGCAAAAGCCGTCGCCTCCTCGATGAGGCGCTCGGCTGCCCCCAGGCAGCGGGCCGCCACCATGATCCGCTCGAAACGGAACCACTCGTAGGAGTACGCCATGCCATCGCCTTCCTCGCCCACGCGATGGGCGGCGGGCACGCGGACGCCCTCGAAGGCGACGACGGGGTGGTGGTGGGAGATCGTGTGCGAGTAGGCCGGCGTGCGCACGACCCGGACGCCGGGCGAGGGCAGGTCGACGACGATCATGGCGTGCTCGCCCGCGTGCGGGCCGTCGCTGAGCTTCGCCTGGAAGAAGGCGTAGCTGGCGTCGTTGTAGGAGGTCACGTGCCACTTGACGCCGTCGAGGATGTAGTCGTCGCCGTCCCGCCGGGCGGTCGCCGCGATGGCGTCCACGTCCGAGCCGGCGCCCTCCTCCGTGATGGCGTAGCACTCGGCCATCTCGCCCCGCACCGTCGGCAGCAGCCACCGCTCGAGCTGGTAGTCCGTCGCCACCTCCGGCCACCACTGCGGAGGCGTGGAGATCATCCATCCGAGGGCGTTCGTCGCCCTGCCGACCTGCTCCTGCACGAGGACTTGCTGGAGCGCCGTGAAGCCGCCTCCCCCTAGTGACGCGGGCATGTTCGTGGCGAGGAGGCCGAGCTCGCGCGCGCGAGCTTCGTACTTGTCGCGGATGTCTCGAGGGAGCTCGCCGGCGTTCATCTCCGCTTCGACCTCGTAGGGGATGAGCTCGTCGATGAATCCCCGGACCCGCTCCTGTATGTCGCGGTCCTCTGCGGAGAGCCCGTGCATGCTGTCTCGTTTCTCTTGGTTGTGCTGCTGGTTGTGCTGCTGGTTGTGCTGCTCGCCGGCGCCGGCGCCGCCGGCTAGCCGGAACCAGCCTTGACTGACCGTTCAGTCTACGCAAGCGGTCCCGCGGGCGCTTAGGCCTTAGGTGTGCCGAGACGCCGCCGTCAGCCAGCAATCACGGATGAGAGCCAGCAATCACAGGTCAGCGAGCGATCACGAGGGCGTCGAGGGCGATGGCGCCGAAGGGGCCGCATCGCAGGGGGTTCACGTCGAGGGCCTCGATGCCGTCGCCGAGCTCGGCCGCCATCGCCGAGACGGCGACGACGGCGGCGGCCACGGCGGGCAGGTCTGCTGCGGGCGCTCCCCGCACGCCCTCGAGCACGGGCCGGGCGGCCAGCCGGTCGAGCAGGCGGTGTGCTCCCGCCGTATCGAGCGGGGGAACCCCGACGGCGCGGTCGCGGAGGATCTCGACGAGCACGCCACCGGCGCCGACGACGACGACCGGCCCGAGCAACGGGTCGCGGACGATGCCGAGAGCGAGCTCGGTTCCCGCCGGCGCCGTCGCCATCACGAGTGCCCTTGGCCCGAGGCGGGCCGACACGTCGTCGTAGGCCCAGGCGACCGTGTCGGCCGAGCTGAGCCCGAGGACCACGCCCCCGACGTCGGACTTGTGGGCGATGGCGGGGTCGTCCGTCTTCAACACGACGGGAAACCCGAGATCCTCCGCCGCCGCCACGGCCTCCCGGGCGCTGGCGACGGCGGTGTGGGCGGGGACTTCGAGGCCGTAGTCGGCGAGCAGGGCGAGCGACTCGGCCCCGGCCATGGGACCGGCCGACAACCGCTCGAGCCAGCGCGCCCGCCGACCCGCGTCGACGGCCGCGGGCGAGGGGGCGGGGCGCCGCTCGTGCGCCGCGAGCTCGAGGAGGTGGCGGAGGGCCAGCAGCCCGGAGCGGGTTCCCTCGAGGACGGGGACGCCGGCGTCGCGCAGCCGGCGAGCAGCCGGCCGGTCGATGGCACTCGAGAGATTCGAGAGCAGGCAGAGCGGCTTGCTCGTGCCGATCCAGGCGTCGAGGAGCGCTTCTGAGTAGGCGGCGTCGTCGTCGAGCTCGTTGACGAGGTCGACGCAGAGCACGACGGCGTCGACGGCGTCGTCCTGCGACAAGGTGAGCAGGCAGTCCCCGAAGAGCTCCCGCGTGGCCGCCCCGGTGCCCCAGACGTCGAGCGGATTGCCCGGCGCGAGGCCGGGGTCGAGCATGGCCGCGAGGCCATCGTTCGTGGCGCTCGAGATAGCCGCAAAAGGGACGCCGAGGGTTTCGGCGACGTCGACCACGAGCGCCCGCTCGGCACCGGAGTCGTGCACGACGGCGATGCCCCCGCCGGGGCCCGACGCGGGGCGAGGGCCGGCGACCCGCCGGCCGGCTGCCAGCAGCTCCAGGGTGTCGGTCATCTCCTCGAGGTCGCCCACTCTGAGCACGCCGTGGGCGTCGCAGAGCGCCTCCCAGGTGGCGTCGTCGCCCGCGAGCGCCCCCGAGTGGGCCGCCACCATCGCCCGCCCGCCCGGTGAGGCGCCGACGGTGAGGGCCACGACGGGTATGCCGGCGTCCGCGCAACGGGAGAGGGAGGCGCGGAGGGTGGCGGGGGAGTGGAGGGTTTCGAGGAGAAGGGCGACGATCTCCGTCTCCGGCAGCGAGAGGGCGTAGTCGAGGTAGGAGGCGGTCGTCGTCACGAGCTCCTGACCGGACGACACGGCCACGGTCCAGCCGAGGCGGCGGTCCGTCCGCAGCAGGGCCGAGAAGGCCGACCCGGAGTGGGTCACGAGGGCGATGGGGCCTTCCGGCAGCGGGTAGGGCTCGAGGAAACCGATCGCCCGCAGCCCGTGCACGCGGTTGATGAAACCCATGCACCCGGCGCCGCACACTTCCATGCCCACGTCGCGGGCGGTGGCGGCCAGCCGCCGGCGGAGCGAGCCGTCGTCGTCCACGGCGCTGCCGAAGATGATCCCGCTGCGGTCGCCCCGCTTGGCGGCGAGCTCGAATTGCGCCTCGAGGGAGGCGTCGCCCACGCAGAAGAGCACGAGGTCGACGGGCTCTGCGATGGCCTCGAGAGATTCCAGGCACGGGAGGCCGGCGATCTCGGGGTACTTCGGGTTGACGAGGTGGATCTCGGGCGCGCTGCGGCTGCGGGAGAGCTCGAGGCGAACACGGTCACCGAAGCTGCCGGGGCGAGCGCTCGCGCCGACGACGGCGACGCTGCGGGCCTCGAGCATGGCCCGGATGCCCCGCGGTTGAGCGACGTTTGACGCGTTTGCCGCCGGGCTCACCCGCGTCGAAGCAGCTGTTTCGCCTTCGAGCGGCGCTCAGCGCTCTGACGGTCGCTGAGCGCCGCTCGGGCGGCCTGCCACCCGGGGATCCCGCAGACGCCACCGCCCGCATGCGTGGCGGAGCTGGCGTAGTAGAGGCCGTCGATCGGTGTGCGGTAGTCGGCGAAACCGGGCGCCGGGCGCATGTGGAAGAGCTGCTCGATGGAGAGCTCGCCATGGAAGATGTTGCCTCCGACGAGCCCGTAGTCCTGCTCCATCTCGTAGGGGCCGACGATGTCGCGGTGGGTAATCGAGCTCTTGAAGTTCGGGGCGAGCTCGTCGTAGAGGTCGATGAGCCGGTCGGCGTACGCCTCGAGTTCTGCCACGTGCGGCTCGGTGCTCCAATCCGCCGGCACCCACTGGGTGAACAGCGACATGATGTGAGTGCCCTCGGGGGCGAGGGTGCGGTCGAAGGTCGTGGGGATGACGCTGTCGCTGAAAGGGGCGGCGGCGGGCCGGCCCTCGCGAGCGTCGAGGAAGGCCCTCTCGACGAACTCCATCGACGGCGCCATCTCCACTGAGCCCATGTGATGCTCCTGCAGGTTGGTGCCTGGGTCGGCCGTGAAATTCGGCAGCTCCGCCAAGGCGAGGTTGATCTTCACGACGCCCGAGCGGGTCTTCCAGTGCTCGATGTCGCGGACGAAGTCGTTGGGTAGCTCACGGTGGTCGATCTGTTCGAGGAAGGCCTTCTTCGGGTGGAGGCTCGTGACGACGACGGGAGCGAGGATCTCCTCGCCGCCGTCGAGGACGACAGCGCGCGCTCTGCCATTGCGGACGAGCACCTCGGTCACGCGGGCGTCGGTGCGGATCTGGGCGCCGAAGAATTTTGCCGCGGCCGCGATGGCATCGGAGACGGCTCCCATCCCGCCCTCGGGGAACCCCCAGTTCCCCAAGTGACCGTCGCCGATGTCACCGATGGAGTGGTGCGCCATGACGTAGGCCGTGCCCGGCTCGTAGGGGCCTGCCCACGTGCCGATGACGCCGTTCACCGCTATGGCTGCTTTGACCTGGGGCGACTCGAACCAGTCGTCGAGCAGGTCGGCGATGCTCATCGTCATGAGCCGGGTGACGTCACCGATCGTGCGGACGTCGAGCCCACGATTGCGCCAGGCCAGGCGCAGGGTTGCGGCGAGATCTGCGGGCTTGTGGGATCCGAGCTTCGGCGGCACCGTCAACAACAGCGGGCCGAGGACGTCGGCGAGTCCCGCCAGCCACGCATCCCACTTCGGCATGGCGTCGGCGTCGTGCTTGGACCACTTCAGGATCTCCTCGTGGTTGCGAGCCGCGTCGTCGGCGAAGATCTTGATGGAGCCGCCCTCAGGGAACGCCTGATAGTACGGGCCCATCGGGAAGACCTTGTAGCCGTGGCGCTCGAGGTCGAGGTCCTTGATGATGGACGGCGGCAGCAGGCTCATGACGTAACTCAGCCTCGTGACCCGCAGGTCTGGCGCCTCCGGCCAGGGGCTCTCCGTCGTGGCGGCGCCGCCGGTCTTGTAGCGGGATTCGAGCACGACCGTGCGCAAGCCCGCCCGGGCGAGGTAGGCGGCAGCCACGAGCCCGTTGTGCCCTCCACCGACCACGACCGCATCGAACTCCGACGACATGCGAGCGTCCCCTCCGTCCCCCGGGCGTTTACCGGCGGTCTCACTGACCGTCCGCGTCAAGGGTTTGACTGACCGTTCAGTCTAGGGTGCCTGGTACCGTTGCGACAAGCGACTCGGTGAGGGCCGCAGGTTATGTCGCGTGAAAGGGCGGTACCGATGACGCCACAGGCCGAGGCGCCGGAGACCGGGGGAAAGCTTCGTGACGTGGGCGAAAGCCCGGCCTCACAGGATGCCCGGCGGACCCAGATGCTGCGGGCGGCCCTCGATGTCCTCGTGGAGCGCGGCTTCCCCGACACCCGCATCGCCGATGTCGCCGAGCGGGCAGAGGTCAGCCCCGCCCTCGTCATCTACTACTTCAAGACGAAGGACCGCTTGCTGACGGAGGCCATGCGGTACGCCGAGGATCTCTGGTACGCCGAGGGCGCCCGCCGGCTCGCCGCCCTGTCGACGGCGGCGAAGCGCCTCGAGGAGATCGTCGCCATGACGTGCCTCACCCAGGAGCACGACGTGGAGGAGTCGTGGGCGATCTGGCTCGACCTGTGGGCCACCGCCGTCCGCCATCCGGAGGTCCGCAAGGTCCGGGAAGAGTTCGACGAGCACTGGCGGTAGACGATCCGCCGCATCGTGCGGGAAGGTCAAGCCACTGGGGAGTTCGCCAGTGTTGACGTGGAGGACTTCGCCGTGGCTTTCTCCGCTCTCCTGGACGGCTTTGCCATCCAGATCGCCCTCAACGACCCCGTGGTGGACGAGGGCCGCGCCTTCGAGTTGTCCATGGGGCTGGCCGCAGAACAGCTGGGTTTCGCGTGGGGCGGCTCGCTGCAAACCCGTAGCAAACCCCGGGGCTGAGTTCTTGACGTGGGTTTGATGCGGGTTTGACGCTGGCCCTACGGGGCCAGCGTGGTGACCACGGCGAGGTCGGGCGGTTGGTCGCCGAAGGTCTCCTCGTGGATCTCTGCCACCGTGGCGCCTCCGCCCGGAAGGACGCGCAGGGCGTCCGCCGGGAGCAGCACCCGGACGGCCGAGCCCTGCTGGTAGGGGACGGCCTCGCCGTCGTTGTGCACGAGCGCCTGTAGGGTGGCGCCGGGAGCCAGGCGCACGAAGACCTGCGTCGCAGACCCGAGGAAGACGACGCGCTCGACCATGCCGGGAACCCGGTTCTCGCCTGTCTCCTCGTAGCCTTTCAGGTGCACGCGCTCGGGGCGGATGGCGAGCTTGACGGCGCCGGTGGCATCGAGGCGGCCGCACTCCGCCGTGAGCTCGAAGTCCCCGACCTTGAGCCGGCAGGGGGCGGCGGCGTCACCCGGCGTCACGACGGTCGCCTCCATGAGGTTGGAGACGCCGAGGAAGTCCGCGACATACGCGTCGGCCGGCTCTTCGTAGACCTCCCGCGGCGCGCCCAGCTGGGCGATGCGCCCGTTCGACATGACGGCGAGGCGGTCCGACATCGTGAGCGCCTCCTCCTGGTCGTGCGTCACGTAGAGGAACGTGATCCCCACCCGCTCCTGCAGGGTCTTCAGCTCGACCTGGAGCGCCCGGCGGAGCTTGGCGTCGAGGGCGCCGAGGGGCTCGTCGAGGAGGAGCACGGCCGGTTTGAGGACGAGGGCACGGGCGAGGGCGACGCGCTGCTGCTGGCCGCCGGACAGCTGGTGCGGGAAACGCTTTCCGAACCCGTCCAGCCCGACCAGCTCCAGCAGCTCGTCGGCGCGCTTCGCGCGGTTCGGCGCGCGGCGCAGGCGCAGGCCGAACGCGATGTTCTGCGCGGCGGTCATGTTCGGGAACAGGCTGTACGCCTGGAAGACCATGCCCATGTCGCGCTTGTTCGCG
>DASPSK010000297.1:0-13072 GCA_035623975.1 Acidimicrobiales bacterium
GCGCCGCGATCGCGTCGAGCGCCATGCGCACGGCACGTTCACGAAGCTCTGGCGGGTACCTCTTCTGGGACACGTGGGTCACGGACATGCTCCATCCTCACTTCCAAGGTATAGAGCCTCCGCGGATACCAGGCCGAATCATCGCCGCGTTGCAAGCCCTGCTTGGAAGGCCCAACGCCACGGGCATCAACACCGCCTGCGGGTCCAGCTGCAGCGAAGTGGCGTGGCACGACCTGATCGCGGAGTTCAAATTCGGCACCTTCACCGGCTACCGATTCGTCCGTGGGGGCTATCCGCTCACAACCCCGGGCTCGCCACACGACCCGGTGGCTCCGACGTCGACGACACCAGCCCTCAGCACAGCGAGGGGCATCACGCTCGGAAGCACGCTGAAGGAGCTTCGTGCGGCCTATCCCAAGCTCGTCAGGTCCGGCGCGCTGAAGTGGAAGGCTCCGAATGGACTGACCTTCGTCGAGGCGCACAACACGAAGAACCCTCTCTCGCCTACGGCCAGGATCGTCGAAATCAAGATCGGCACCTGCGGAGACTTCTGACGCTTCTTGCGGCTGCGGGCTCTGCCTCGTTCCCGCCGGCCTTCCCGCTGCCCGTGCGCTCCGGGCGCTCGCCCTTGTGGGGCGCCGCCCGGCTGCGTGTCCCGCTACCTCCCGCGTCCGCCCGTCCGGCCGGCTGCTCGCCGCCGACAGCGGAGGGGAGGAAGAAACTTCGGCCGGCACCCGTCAAAATGAGCCGGCCGTGACTTATTAGCGTGTGGCCCGAGAGCGGCAGGCGATGACCGAGAACGATTACCCAGGGTTCGACACCTGGTACTCGGACAATCACAAGCGCGTGCTGCACGCCGTCACCGTGGTTTCGGGCAACCCTGACGCCGCCAGCGAGGCGACAGACGAAGCCTTCGTTCGAGCCCTGGCCCGCTGGAAGCGGGTAAGTACCATGAAATCGCCGACAGGATGGACCTGCCGGGTGGCCCTCAACCAACTCCGCCGCCGTTACCGCCGCCAGCAACGGGAGAATGTGCTCCTGTCCCGTGCGAACTACATCGCCGGGTCTGAGCAGGATCTCTCCCTCTGGCTCCAGGTCCTCGAGGCGGTGGAGCCATTGACGGTCCGCCAGCGCACCGTGCTGGCACTGACCTACGTCGCCGATCTTCCCCAGGAGGAAGTGGCGAAAATGATGCACGTCTCCCGCTCAACTGTGGCTTCGACACTGGCCGACGCACGCTCGGCTGTGCTTGCCCACGACAGCGGGCGCGTCATCTGGGCGGAGGGCTCGACATGACACGACTTGAAGACCAGCTGAGACAGCTGGCCGATACCCCGACGCTGCGAGAGCCACAGCCGATGGAAGACCTCGAGCGACGCTCGGCACGGATCGTCCGCGCCCGACGTCGGGCGCTGACGGCCGGCGCCGTCCTCATCGTGATTGCGGCCGTACTTGTCCCCCTTCCCCACCTGCACCTCGTGCACTTTGGCAGCCGGCAACCCCTCCACCAGGGCAATCAACACGAGATCGGCCGCCAGCTCGCCGAGCTCTCCGGCAAGCCTGGTGAGGGAGGGTTCGGTGGAGCGATGCCTGTGTCCGGCAACACCGTCGTCGTGGGTTCCGAAGTGTTCACTGAGACCGTGGCCGGCTGGAAGAAGACCGCCGCGCTAAGGAGCTCCGACCACGACCCTAACGGCTGCTTTGCCGTGTCCTCCGCCATCTCAGGCCCGACCATCGTCGTGGACGACGCCTGTTATGCGGACTATGTCGGGCGCCTCTACGTGTTCTCGAAGACGGCGAGCGGGTGGGAACAGACGACCGTGCTGAAGGGGTCCGATTGGGCCGCAGGGGACCGCGGAGGTTTCCCGGTCGCCATCTCGGGCAATACCATCGTGGCCGGTGACCTCGAGAACAACGGTGGCAGCGGGCGCGCCTATGTATTCACGAAGACCGCCGAGGGCTGGACCCAGACCGCAGAGCTGAAGATTCCCAGCGCGGCCCCCGGCTATAACTTCGCCATTGCCGTGGCCATCTCGGGGAACACCGCCGTCGTCGGTGCCTCTGAGGCTGCAGACACTGCCGGGCGCGCTTATGTATTCACGAAAACCGCCAACGGCTGGACCCAGACGGCCGAGCTGAAGGGCTCTGACACGACAGGCGGCGGTGGGTTCGGCAGCTCGGTGGCCATCGACGGTAGGACCGTCGTCGTCGGTGCAGGCCTGCAGGGACTCACTGGGCGGGCCTACGTTTTCTCGAAAACGACGAGCGGGTGGCTCCAGACAGCAGAGCTGCAGGGCCCCAAGGGAAGCTTCGGTTTCGGGGCAGGCGAAGAAGCCCAGGGCGTGGCCGTGTCTGGGACCACTATCGTCGTCGGTGCCCCTGATCAAGGGACCGGACAGGCCTACCTGTTCACAAAGACCGGCTCCCGGTGGGCTCGCACCGAGCTGAAGGGCTCGGACTCCAAGACAGGCGACCAGTTCGGCGGCTCGGTTGGCATCGCTAACGGCCTCGCATTCGTCGGGGCGCCGAACGCCCAAACCGGCGCAGGCCGGGTGTACGTGTTCAACGTCTAGGTCGTGCCCAGCGGGAAATCGAGGTAGTCGACCCCGACTCCTCTTCCCAAACTGCCCGCCCGCTCCTCGCCCGCACTGGATGAGATAAGGTCAACAGAGAGCACCGACGTCAAACTTGCAAGCAACAACACCGCGCCAACGGTGACTTGAAGACGCCGCCAGCCAATCAGACGCTTCGCGTAGTTGTGTCGTCGACTCATCATGATGCCTTAATCTCGAGTCCTAGCAGAGACTCGTGAAGTTGGTGATCCACGCGATTATGGTTTGATGATAAACTTGGGAGTCACCCTGGATTGTGTTCAAAGTGTCAGTCCAGTCGGTGGAAGGAGAAAGGGTACAACCTGCCGACGTATTATAATCGTCATTAATACCAGTGATTGCAAAGTCATTTCGGTTGGCGTACGCCCACTCATCCAATCCCTGTTCGGAACTGGTGCCACTGATCCAATCTTCAAAGGCGCCGGACTGGGCTCCATAATAGAACTCCGGAAAATTCCAATTGTCGGGTTCTCCATAGGCGACTGCATAGAGCTCTGACAAGGTGATATAGCCCTGTTCGGCTGAACCGAAATCGAACATCGGGTTGCTGTAAGAGTTGAACTCGGAATCGAAGGCAGCCGTATGTTCGGTTCACCCTGGATCGGGATCCCATGCCGGTTCAGCGTCGAACGCGCCGGCCGCTGTCACCTGACTGCTGAAGTCGTTCGTCACGAGATAAGATTCGAAGCTGTTTACCCAATTGCCAAAATATGCGCCCGCCGCCTGGGAATAGGTTCCGGAGCCGCCACCGGGGAGAGTGGCGGTGCCGGTTGTTGGGATCGGGTAGCCACATCCACTGCAAGTCCCCATATCGTAGGAGTCATTCACGCCAACGGCGACGATCAACGTTGGCGTGGTTGACGAGCAGTCGAACCATCCCTGGGCCCACGCTTCGGCGGCTGCGAAGATTGACGAGTTGGACCAGAAGCCACCGCTCGGACTGATAGTACCGAACTGGCTGGTGCTCGCGTCGAAAGCGACGCGACCGACTGCAAGAATATGCACGCCTGAAACGTCACCGTCTCCGTAGGCACACCCGTCGTTATGGTTAGTGGAGGTGTCGAGTGTTTGAAGGTACTGAGAGTTCGTGTAGGCGGGAGGACTGGCGGCGCTTGCAGGAGCTGCGAGTGGTCGAAAAGACATCAAGCCCAGGGATATCAGCCCGACAATCAGGGTCACCGAGACGAGCTTTCGCATGTGACACCTCCCCGGGGTTCCTGAGCGAACGGTACACCGGCGGTCATTTGGACGCGAAGCGCACTGGCGGACGGCCTCCTCTGCCGTGGACGCGGTCTCGACTGCTAGCCCTCCTGCTCTTGCTCGCGGGTCTCGCCTCGACCCTTGCGAGTTGTTCGTCGGCGGGCAGTCGTCCTACCCGTACTTCGTCCACTCTCTCCGTAACGTCGTCATCCCACGCCACCAGCACGTCGCCGCCCATCGCACCCCACCTGACGCTCACGCCGTCCTCTGGGCACGTCGGCACGATTGTTCGCCTCGAAGCCACCGATTGTCCGGCTCCGGTAGGGATTGAGGCGAGATACCCGTCCATCTTCTTTCACGATCCTGCAACGGCAGCTTCGGGGGACCGGGGGCTGCACACGATCAGTCGACGTGGTGCGGGCGTCACCGCGAGCGCGTCTTATACCATCGACAAATCGGATCCCCCCGGACCGGGACTCTTCGTTATCTTCTGCGGCGCCAGTCAGAACGTAGCAACCTCTGCCGCCTTCGTTGTAACGAGTTCCTCGAAGCATTAGCGGGAGGGGCAGGTCCCCACTCGACCATCGCCTTCGCGAGGGAGAGCTCGAGCACCTCGAGCTACCCGGCCACCTCCGCGCCATCGTCGAGACCGCCTGGCGGCTCGGAGGCGATCCCGAACTCGTCCGTCTTCGCCGCTGGGCACATTCCCTCGGCTACTGCGGCCACCTCATGACGAAGAGCCGGCGCTACTCGACCACCTTCCAGAAGCTGCGGGCGGCCCGCCAGGCCTGGCGCCTGGAGGAAGAAGGTACCACCCTGCGACCTGAAAGCACCCCACCGCTGCACTGGAGCTTCGAAGGTGTGGGCTACCGCTGCCGGATCGACGCCCTCCTCGCCCGCACGGCGGCGGAGAACCGCAGCCTTGCTCGACGGGAGTACTGGGAGGCCACCTGGGCAACTCGAGGGGCGCCATGAAGGAGCGGACTGGCAAGGCACGCGAGCATCCGCTCCTAACCATCCCGGAGCTCGCCGACCTCGTGGGTATGCACCCCTCGACGCTCTATCGCGCCATTACCCGCGGGGACTTTCCGGTTCCCATCGTCAGGTTCGGGGACCGCATCCGCGTGCCCAGGGCCGCCGTCGAGAAGTTGCTCTACGGGGAAGACACCCGTGCCGCCCGCCCCGGCTCTTCCGATGGAGATGAGGACAGCCGTGCTACCCGGAGGCGACGGGTAGCGTGCTCGGCTCGGTGCTCTTGGCCCGGGACGGCCCGGTTTTGAGAACGTTGGCGACATGGGTGGCGGCTCGTCGGTCCTCCTCCTCGATCGCATCGGTGTAGTGGCGCGCCATGTGCACCGTCGCCCACCCGAGGCGCGCCTGCTTCTGTCGCTCGGAGACGATCGGGTCGAGCAGCGTGGCGTGAAAGTGCCGGAGCGAGTGGAGGTGGAGATCGCTCGCCACGCCCGCGCGCTTCCGGATAACACGGAAGCCGTGGTTGACGGTGTCGGGATAGAGGGGGGTCGACCCGCCTGGCTCGAAGCTGAACACGAAGGACTCGTCGTCGAGCTCACGCTCGCACGATCGGGCGAGCTCGTCTTGGGCCCGGCGAAGCTCCGCGAGCATGGCGAGACTGTCCTCGTCGAGGGCGATCGTGCGGATGCTCGCTCTCGTCTTCGGACCGCGAACGATGGCGCCACCCTTGGCGGCCACGACCGCCTCGTCGAAGCGCAAACAGTGGCCTGCAAAGTCGACATCCGACCAACGCAGGGCACAGACCTCTCCCCGGCGCGCCCCGGTGGCGGCAACCAGGCGCAAGAGGACGGCGAGGCGGAGGTCGTAGCTGACGGCTTCAGCCAACAACCGCCGGACCTCCTCGAGCGTAGGCGACCGGACCGGTTCGCCCTTCTCGTGCAGGCTCCACGTCGGCAGTTCGGATTCCGCGACCGGGTTGGGCAGTGCACCCCCGCTCCACTTGCGCGCCAGGCGGCAGGCGCGGTTGAGCATGGCTCGCGCCTGGCGGACGCTCGCTTGCCCCTGGCCGCGGCGCTTCAGCTCTCTATACCAGCGCTCGAGGTCGTAGGAGGACAACGACGCGATGCGGCGGCGCCCGATGTCGTCGCGGATATGGACGTCCCAGAGGCTCTCGTAGCGTCTCGTCGTGGACGGGCTCAGGTCCTCCCAGCCGTTCGCCTGCCAGGCGGCCAGGGCGTCGTTGATCGTGGAAGTGGGTCCCCACCTGCCGAGACTCTCCTCCGGCACTGTCGCCGGCGTAGCGTCCTGGTCAGCTACCAATCTGGCGAGCTCTCGCTCGGCGGCACGCTTCGTGCCGTGGAAGGTGACGCTGCGGTGGCGGACACGACCGCTGCCGTCTCGACCGACGAAGACGCGCAATTCCCAGGTGTTTGCTCCGCGATCCGGTCGCTGTCGGATGCTGCCAGCCACGGTGCCTCCAGCCCTCTCGCCCCAACATTGTTGGGACACTTGTTGGGACGCAACATTACCTTGGAGAGGACCGAGCGACTGCATAGCCTCTGAACTGGACTGATTCGGTGGGCCGCCAGGGTCTCGAACCCTGCACCTTGGGATTAAAAGTCCCCTGCTCTACCCGATGAGCTAGCGGCCCTCGCCGGTCGGCCGCACGTGGCAGCAGACCAACCCGTCGTCACGAGCGTAGGCCACGAGCCGGCTGGCCCCGGGCTCCCCCAAGCGCCCCGGGCGCCGAAGACGGCCCGGCGAGCCCTCAGTCGTTTACGTCGACGCCCCGCCGTGCCATCGCCAGGGCAATGACCAAGGGCCGCACCACCTGACCCCCGAACTCCGCCTCGAGCAACTCGCACAGCTCTGTGATGAGGGCTTCACGATCGGGCGACGGCATCATCTGCATGTTGGAGTACGACCGCAGCAAGTCGGCGTACTCGGCCGAGGAGTAGGTCTGGTCCCAGCGATACCGGAGCAGCACGGCATCGCGCAGATGTGGGTGGGCGCGCAGTTCCTCGAATTCCGGCGGCGTCGCTGCGGCCGCCGAGGGGGCGATGTAGCCGTGGCTCTGGTCGTCCCCCTGGTACTTCGCATAGATCGGACCGGCCATCTCGAAGAAACCCTCCGCCTGCGACCGCACCTGCACCGTCGCCAGGGTCGCAAGCACCCCAGATGGCCTCAGCAGCTCGATCGACTTGTCTACTCTCACAGCAGGGTCGATCCAATGGAACGCGGTCGCTGCCGTCACCACGTCAAAGCTCGACGGCGCCAGGTCGACTTCCTCGAACGACCCCTCCACGACCGTCAGCGCCGGCTCGTTGGCGAAGGCAGCCCGGAGAAACTCCGCCATCCGCGAACCGAGCTCGACGGCCGTCACGCGGCCACCTGCGTCGAGCAGGCCCCGCGTCGCCTTGCCGGTGCCCGGCCCGATCTCGAGGACTTCGGGAGCGGCGACCTCTCGCTGCTCGCGCAGGTACGCGAACAGGTCGGCAAAGGCCTGCGCAGGGTAGGAGTGGCGGACGCGATCGTAAATCTCCGCGACGCCATCGAAGCTGACGCGCCGCTCGAGCGGGGGCGAGTCGGCAGAGCTCGCGGGATCGGCCCGAGGGGAAGGACGCGACTCCATGGCGGTCATCTTTCCGCACCCGCGACCGGCGATCGGCCGGGGCCACTCGAAGGCCCTGTTAAGACAGCAGCCACAGCGAACGGACCGCCAGGAGGCGAACGACGATGTCTGACTACGCCGAAGCGAGGCGCTACCCGGGCTTCGGCGAGTACCAGGAGAAGACGAGTCGCGTGATCCCGGTCGTCGAGCTCGTTCGCGCCGACGGCTAGGAGGCGCTCGCCCTGTACACCCACGGGCATCACGACAGCGTCCTTCGCTCCCACCGATCCCGCACGGCGGAGAATTCGGCCGCCTACCTCCTCCCACGCCTTCGAGCCGGCCTCGATCTGCTCGACGTCGGGTGCGGCCCGGGCACGATCACCCGCGACCTGGCTCGCCTCGTGGCCCCCGGCCGTGTCGTGGCCATCGACACCGCCGGCGAGATCCTCGACGAAGCCCGCGCGACGTGTGCCGAAGCCGGCGTCGACAACGTCGAGTTCCGCCAGGCCCGAGCCGAAGCCCTCCCCTTTCCTGACGCCGCCTTCGACGTCGTCCATGCCCACCAGCTCCTCCAGCACGTACAAGACCCGGTCGGTGTGCTGAAGGAGATGCGCCGTGTCTGCCGTCCTGGCGGGACCGTGGCAGCCCGGGACGCCGACTTCCACGGTCAGATCTGGTGGCCGCCCGAGCCGATGATCGATCGCTGGCTAGCGCTCTACAGCGACGTCGCTCGCAGCAACGGCGGAGAGCCCGACGCGGGGCGGCGGCTCGTGTCGTGGGCGAAACAAGCCGGGTTCGCATCCATCGACTCCAGCGCAAGCACCTGGTGCGGCGACACACCTGAGAGGGCCGCGTGGTGGGCTGAGCTCTGGGCCGAGCGGACGACTTCCTCCAAGCTCGGGGCCCGGGCGATCGAGCTCGGCCTTGCCGACCGGGAAGAGCTCGGGCGCATCGCCGACGGCTGGCGGCGATGGGCGCGCTCACCCGATGCCTGGTTGGCGTTCCTGCATGGGGAGATCCTCGCCCGCCCCTGAGGCGTCGCCACCACGAGGCGTCGCCGAGGCGCGGCCAGCTCAGGCCCAGACGTCACCCTCGTCGTCAGCGAGCTGTTGGCAAGTCGGGCACCAGTAGCGCACCTCGAGGGGCGTTCCGCAGGTGACGTGAACCGGAGGGCCCCTGTCGCCGGCCGGCTCTCTCGTTGCGTCCTCGGCCGCGGCCGATCCGGCGCCCCAAGCGGCCAGCAGCCTCATGGCGCCCGCCAGCTCGGCTCCGATCGACGTCAGCTGGTACTCGAGGCGAAGCGGACGGTCGGAGTAGGGGCTGGCCACGACGAGGCCCTGCCGCTCGAGATCCTTCAGACGGCTCGAGAGCACGTTGGTAGCAATCCCCGGCACCGCCTCCTGCAGCTCGCCGTAACGCATCGGGCCGTCCAGCAGCGCCGCCACCACGAGGAGAGTCCAGCGGTCGCCGACGCGCTCGAGAGCAGACGAGAGGGCTGCGGTCGTGTCGGGCACGGAAGATCTCTACACCTCCCCGGCGCGATCGTGAGGGATCGACTTGCCATCGGATGGACTAACTTGTATTCTGCAAGTTACAAGCTACTGCGAAGGAGCAAGAAACCGTCCATGAGCGCACTTGACGAGGTCACCTCAACCATCACCGCTGTCGCCGAGAAAGTCGGACCCGCCGTCGTCGGGGTCAACCGGCACGGAACCGGCATCGTCGTCGCCGACGGCTTCGTCGTGACGAACGCCCACAACCTTCGAGGGGAGGCGACGTACATCACCTTTGCCGACGGTCACGGCCTCACGGGCACGCCCGCGGGCGTCGACCTCGACGGGGACCTCGCCGTTGTCGCCGTCGACACGGGCGGCACCTCGCCCGTCGAGTTCTCCACCACGCCCGTGACCGTCGGCCAGGTCGTCGTCGCCCTCTCCAACCCACGTGGCCGGGGCCTCAGGGCCACGATCGGCACCGTCTCGTCCACGGGCCGGGGCTTTCGCGGACCCCGGGGTCGGCGCATCCCCGGCAGCATCGAGCACACGGCGCCGCTCGCCCGCGGATCCTCCGGCGGCCCCGTCCTCGATCGCACGGGTCGGGTCGTAGGCGTCAACACCAATCGCCTGCAGGAGGGCTTCTACCAGGCGATCACGGCCAACGAGGAGCTGAGGCGCCGGATCGACGCGCTGTCAAAGGGCGAGGCGCCCGTGCGCCGCCGGCTCGGAACCGCCATCGCCCCGCCGCACGTGACGAGCCGCCTGCGGGCGGCCGCCGGTCTGCCCGAGGTCGAGGGACTGCTCGTGCGCGGCGTCGAGGAGGGAAGCCCCGCCGATCGTGCCGGCCTGCTCCGCGGAGACGTCCTGCTGCGCGCCGGCGACATCGCCCTCACGTCCGTCGACGCTCTCTACGAGGCGCTCGACCTCGAGGGCGACACCCTGGAGTTCTCCATTGCGCGGGCGGCCGACGAGCTGACGGTCACGGTGAGCTTCGCCTCATGAGCGCCCGCCTGGTTGAGGCGGAATGCTGGCTGCGTGACGGTCGTTAAAGACCACATGCCCATCACCCGCCTCAACCACGCAGTGCTCTACGTGCGTGACGCCGAGAGGAGCGTCGAGTTCTACACGACCGTCCTGGGCTTCCGGCCAGTCGGCGTCGGCCCGGAGGGTTTCAAGGGTGCCGCCTTCCTGCAGGCGCCCGGGTCGACAAACGACCACGACATCGGGCTGTTCTCCATTGGCTCGGAGGCGGCCGACTCCCGGGCGGGGCGCTCTGAGGTTGGCTTGTACCACCTGGCATGGGAGGTCGACACGCTGGCCGAGCTGGAACGTCTCTCGCAGGTGCTGACTGAGGTCGGGTCGCTCGTCGGGGCCTCCGACCACGGCACGACGAAGTCGCTGTATGCCAAGGACCCTGACGGCATCGAGTTCGAAATCGCCTGGGTCGTGCCGGCGGATCGCCTCGATGCCGAGACACTGCAAGCCCGCAAAGGCATCCGGCCGCTCGACATCGCCGCCGAGCAGCGCCGCTACGGGGCGACGACCCGCGGCGGCATCGGTGTCTCGACGCCCCAGACCGCCTGATCTCCGGCGCCCTCCGGGTGAGATGCTCGAGGACGGGGGGCCGCTCCGGACCTCGCGGGCTAGCACCTCCGGCGGTGAGAACCTGCCAGCGGCGACAAGGCGAGGAGGCCCAGTGACAGAACGCCCCGCAGCTCCCGCCGGTTATGCCTGGTACGACTCCAGGTCAGGATCGGGAGAGCTCGAGATATTGACAGGCGGTCCCGACGACGGGTTTCCCCTCGTCTTCCATTCCGGGACACCGAGCGGCGCTGCCCCCTTTCCCCCTCTCGTCGAGGCCGCGGCCGAGCGCGGATTCCGCACAGTCACCTACTCGAGACCAGGCTACGGCAGCTCGAGTCCCGTCAAAGGCCGGACGGTCGCCGCCGCCGCCGGCGACATCACGAGCGTGCTCGCCTCGCTCGGCTACGACGACCGTTCGCCCTTCGTCACGGCAGGTTGGTCGGGTGGGGGCCCGCACGCCCTCGCCTGCGCCGCTCTGCAAGGCAGCAGATGCCTCGGTGCGGCCATCATCGCCGGCGTGGCTCCTTATGACGCCGAGGGGCTCGAGTGGACCACCGGCATGGCCGATGAGAACGTGGCCGAATTCGGGGTGGCCGTCAAGGGGATCAAGGACCTCGAGGAGTTCCTCGGCACCGTGAGTGAGCGCCTCACGGCGGCCGATCATCCCGCCCTCGTGGCGGAGGCCTTGGGCGGTCTCGCGACGGAAGGAGACAAAGAGGCAATTCTTCTTCACAGCAGCCTCGGGGAGTACCTCGTCACCGCGCTCCAGCAGGCCGTTCGCAACGGCACGGCGGGCTGGCGAGACGACGACCTCGCCTTCGTGAAGCCGTGGGGGTTCGATGTCGAAGCCATCGCGCGACCGGTCGGGATCTGGCAGGGAGTTGACGACCGCATGGTGCCCGTCTCGCACGGCCACTGGTTGGCGGCCCATCTCGGCCGTTCCCACCTGGCGCTGAGCGAGGGCGAGGGCCATCTCTCGATCGTGCCGATCGCCCTCCCTCAGATGCTCGACTATCTCGCTGCCTTCGCTGGTCTCGGCAGCTGAATCAAGCCGCCCAGGAGACGGCGAGCACGGTCAGCGGAGCCTCAGTCGTCGAGCTCCGCATCGTAGACACCGTGGCGGGGGGGTTGCCGGCGAGGGCGCATGAGCCCACCCAACATGGCACCTGCCTTGGCGGCGCCGGAGCGCCCGCCGGGCGGGGGCGCCGCGTCCTCCGGCTGCAAACCGCTGCCCGCCGGGTGAGCTTCCGGACCGACGACACTCGGGTCACCGACGACCGGAGCGGCGCTCGGGGCCTCCCGCATCAGGCGCTCCATGGCGTTCGCCTCGGCATCGGCATGTCTCGCAGCCGTACGAGCGGCATCACGGTCGCTCGGCCGCACAAAGCGCTCCATCGGTCCCGTGGGCACGTCTGCCCCGGCCGACCTCGCAGCCTCCTCGGCAGCGGACGAGCCGAGGACGCCGGGAAGATGGGGTGACTCGACGCTCGCCCTGAGGAGATCGGCCTCCACCACCCGCTCCGGGCGAACCGAGAGCGGCCGCTCGTCGACTGGGGATCCGGGCCGAGCTGCTCCACTGGGACCGGTGCCCGCAGCGGCGTCGCCCGGGGGGTCCGCCGAGGGAGCCCGCCTCGCCGCCGCCCGGACCGCTTTGGCGCCATCGGCGGCGGCTTCGGCGACGCCGGGAGCGGGGCGCCCGAGTGGGCTGCGTACCATCTCCTCGATCGTCGCCTGCACCGTCGCCTGTAGCCTTGCCAACTCGGCGATAGCGCCCTGCCTCTGGTCGTAGAGGTAGGTGATCTGGGCGATCGCCTGTTCCCGGTCCCGCTCGACTCGTTCGAGATACGCCTGCCGCCGACGCTCCGTCTCGTCGCGGATGTGGAGGGCTCGACGCGTGGCCTCGTCCACGACCTCGGCGGCCTCTCGGCTCGCCACCTGACGCAGCTCCTCTACCTCTGTGCGCGCCTGGGCGCGCATCGCCTCGGTCTCTTGCTGTGTCTGCTCGCGCAGTTCGTTGACCTCGCGTTCCGCCTCCTGCCGGAGGTTGTAGGCGCCCTCCCAGGCCTCCTGCAGGATCCGCTGCACACGCTCGCCCAAGGTGTCCAGTTGTGGAGGCTGAGCGTTGCGCGCCTCGCTCTCGTAAACGGCCACGCGGCGGTGGAGCTCGCGTAGCTGCCCGACGGCGGCGGCGAGCTTGCGCTCCGACTCCGACGCCCGGTGAATCGCCTCATCGAGGCGGCGCTGCTGGTCGGCGACGTACCGGTCGACTTGCTCTGGGTCGTACCCACGGCGGTAGACGCCGAAGATCGGTGTGGCAGCCGCCGCCTCTTCGTCGACCGCTTCGCTCTCGTCCATGCTCGCCTGCCCTTGTGGGGTGCGCTTGGCACCTGTCCGTGTCGATCCCTGTCGGGCCGACGCTCCGACTTTCGGCTCGTTCCTCCCGTGAATGGCTCACGCGAACTGCTCTTCGGATGCTACGCGCGGGTGCGTCGGGAAGGGTGGATGCTCATGTGCCTCGACGGTTCGATCCCGGCAGGGCAAACTTGGCTGACGACCGACCGACAACCGCCGGCGAACGACATCACAAAAGGGGCTGG
>DASPSK010000318.1:0-3069 GCA_035623975.1 Acidimicrobiales bacterium
TACACGAATGGCTCTATCAGCGTCGTGAGCGAGCACTCGCTCTCGGTCGTGACGACGATCTCTCTCGGCTCGGGGACCGATCCGGAAGGCCTCGCCGTCGACCCGTCCACCCACCAGCTGTGGATCTCCGAGCCCGGCACCGGCGAGCCCGGCACCGGCGTGCTCGCCGAGGTGGACGGAGCTACCTGCAACAGCACGGACCAGTCGGACTGCAAGCCTGACAGCATCGATCTCAGCAGCGACCCGGTCGGCCTCGCCGTCGACCCGTCCACAAGCACCGTCTACGTTACCCTCCCCGGCGCCGACGAGATCGACGTGGTCGACGAGAGCACGCTGGCTGCGGTCGGAGCGGCCGCTGCCTATGAAGAGCCTGCCGAGGTGACCGTGGACGCCTCCACGAACACCGTCTTCTACACCAGCTATGAGCAAGGCGGTGTCGGTACCTTCAGCGGTGCCGGCTGCGACGCCGCCAGCGTGCTCGACTGCCCCACCTCAGCGACTGGCCTCCTGGCAACCGGCGACGGGCCCGTCGGCATCGCCCTCGATGCCGCCACGAACTCGCTGTATGTGGCCAACTCCGGCAGCGACACGGTGTCGGTACTGCCGACGAGTCTCTCGTCCGTGACGGCGACGGTGGACACCAGCTTGGACGGGCCCTTGTCCGTGGCGCTCGACCCCGAGGGGAACGGCGTCCTCGTTGCGGCCGAGGGCTCGAGCACCGGCGCGGCCGGCATCCTTGTCATCTCCACGGCGACGAACACGGTGACGAGGGTGATCACCGGGATCGACACCGGGATCGCCGTCGCCTCCGACCCGGTCGACGGCTTCGCCTGGGTGGCGGACGAGGGCCTCAACACCACCACGGCCACGGGAGGTGTCGCCTGGCTGCCGCTCTTTGTGAGCGTGGAGGACCCCTCCGGGCAGCCGTTCGTGACCGGCGTGGGCGGCACGGATCTCACCAAGCTCGGCCCGGCGCCCGCTCAGTCGGCCTGGGATGAGCCTCTCTCGGCTGAAGGTGCCAGCACCGGTGGCATCTCCGCCTGGTGGACGATGCCCAAGTACCAGTATGGACCGGGTGTCGTGAGCTCGTTCAGCTCGGGGGTTCCCTGCGGTGCTACGGCGGGCACATTCTGCCGCGAGCTTCCCGACGTCTCTGCCAGTGCCGATCCGCGTCACGGCTACGTGATCGTCTTCGGAGGCAAGTGGTCCGTCGTGGGCGGCACGAGCGCGGCCGCTCCGCTCTGGGCAGCCCTCACCGCCCTTCTCGATGCCTACAAGGGCAAGGTCCACAGACTGGGCTTCCTCAACCCGGCCCTCTACAAGCTGGCGGCCGAAGGCAAGCCCATCTTGAACGGCGTCACCGCCGGCGACAACGACTACACGACGACCAACGAAGGCCTCTACCCGGCAGCGCCGCGATACAACATGGCTACCGGCCTTGGGACCCCGATCGTGACGGCGCTCGCGAAGGCTCTCGGCTGAACGGCGGCGCCGGCCGGCTCAGCCCGCAGACGGCCAGAGCTGATCCCGCACGCTCGAGGGCCAGCGCGCGGGGTCGAGGCCGTGAGCCGCCAGCAGGGCGAGAGTGATGCGTTCTGTACCAAAGCCGACGCA
This sequence comes from Acidimicrobiales bacterium, assembly GCA_035623975.1. GTDB lineage: Bacteria > Actinomycetota > Acidimicrobiia > Acidimicrobiales > Bog-793 > JAKACA01. The sequence continues at coordinate 1,615 of DASPSK010000318.1, forward strand.
AGCGCTGTGGGCCACCGTTCCCTCCGCGGTATCGATGCCGAATCCGCGGCCGAAGTGGTCGAGGTGGCAGTTGGACGACGCCACTGCGACCGGCCCCTCGCCCGGTTGCACGGACGTCACGATCTCGTGCTTGAGGGCCTCGGCTCGCTGATTCGCCGAGAGGAGCTTTCCCGCCCGGCCGAAGAACGGGTCGCTCGCGAGCACGGCGGTGACGGGTAGCCCAAGGGCTCCGAGTATCTGGGCGGCGCGCACGAGCCAGACGTCCCGATGGGCGACAGCACTGGCGGCATCGCCCAGGTAGACGAACTCGTGCATGCGGAACGCCTGCATGCGGGCCGGGTCGAGGCTCGGCTCGTGGCGAAAGCATTGACCGAAGACCTCAAATCTCCGCCCGCCTTCAGGCAACCGCCCGCGGCAGGTCGGGTACACGAGGTGGCAGGCGGCCGAGCAGAGCACGACGTCGGAGCGACTGAGCAGCTCCGCCCAGTCCTCGCCCCGTTCGAGACGCCGCAGGATCTCGACGTGCAGGGCGTCGTTGCCCTCGAAGGTGCTGACCGAGCCGACCAGGTCAGGGAACGCCCGCACATAGGCGGACTTCTCGAGAACGCTGCGCGGCATCACCGCCGGCAGGTGCAAGACCTCGGCGTTCTCGTGCGCACCCGCCGCGCTGACGAGGTTGTCGATGGCGCGGGCCACGCTCTCGAAAGCCCCCGAACGGAGGTAGATGCCGTCGACCTCGGTCGCGACGAGCAGACCCGCGGCCATCAGTCGCGAGCGAAAATCCTCCTCAGGGACGTGGGCCAAGCTCTGCGGCCTTCTTGTCCTCGAGCAGACCCTTGACCGCCGCCGCGATCGCATTGACCGACTGGAAGGTGCTCTGGAGCAGCAAATCCTCCGTGAATTCCACTTCGAAGGCCTCCTCGAGGGCGATGAGCATGCTCACGCTGGCGTGGGAGGTCATTCCGGCGACATAGAGGTCGTCGTCGTCCGCCACTTCCGCCATGGGAACCGAGAGGCGTGCGTGCTCGGCTACTACCCGGCGGATCTCGTCGGTCATGGAGGGTTCGGTTCCCACCGTCATGACCCCGCCGGTCCCGCGCCGCCTCCGCGCATCTTCCGCCTGAGCACGCTCGGCCGATGGCGATCCTCGGGCAGCGCTCGGAGAGCGATCCATCGAGCACCTGTCGACCGCGGGCGAGGACCGTCAGCCCTCGGCTCCCTCGCTTGGTGCAACGATGTCTCCTTTTGACGATGCCCCAACGCCGTCAAATGCTAGTCGTCGATGCAGGCCACGCTGAGCGCTTGATCGATGTCCTCGATGATGTCGTCGATGTGCTCGATCCCCACGGAGAGGCGGATCATGTCCGGCGTGACACCCACGATCTTCAGGTCCTCCGCCGTCAGCTGCCGGTGCGTCGTGGAGGCCGGGTGGCTCACGAGCGACTTGGCATCTCC
>DASPSK010000319.1:0-4451 GCA_035623975.1 Acidimicrobiales bacterium
GCGCCGCCTGGTGCAACTCCTCGGGCGGGACGACAGCGTCGAGCAGGCCGGCGGCCAGCGCGGCGGCCGGGTCGAACATCGACCCGGTGACTGCGGTCCGGTCGAATGCCGCCGGCGCCAGCCGGTGCCGGGCCAGCACGAGGGCGAACTCGGGGAGAGCGAGCCCGATCCTCACCTCGTTGAGCCCGAGGGAGAACGGTCCGTCGGCTCCGATCCGCGCGTCGGCCGCCATCAGGAGGAATGCGCCGGCGGGAAAGGCGTGCCCGGTACAGCCGATGACCACCGGGGCCGGGAAGGAGAGTATCCGCTGCGCCAGCGTGGCTCCGAGCCGGAGCATGGGGACGACCTCGTCGGGCCGGTTGCGGATCACGCCGAGGTCGAAGCCGGCGGAGAAGTAGCCCGGCCGGCCGGTGAGCAGGACGACGCTCTCTGCCTCCTCCGCCTCGTCGAAGGCGTCGTGGAGGGCCCGCAGCATGGTGGGGGAGAAGATGTTGACCTTGCCGTCGTCCATGGCGATCGTCGTCACCGCACCGTCGTGCTCCAGCGTGACGGGACTGTCCATGGCTCCCTCCGGTTGACGAGTGGCCTATTGTCGAAATTGTGTTTCGAAACAATGTTCTCGCAAAGTTCCCCCGGCGTCAAAGGCGGAGGCGGAACCGAGGAGCGCCGCGTTGCCCCGGGTGAAGCAGCGCACGCCCGACCTGCGCGCCCGGATCCTTGCCGCCGCCGTGGACCTGTTGGCCGAAGCGGGTGCGGCCGGCCTCACGGCGCGTGGGCTGGCGGCCCGGGCGAACACCTCGGCCCCGGCGATCTACGAGCTCTTCGGGGACAAGGCCGGGGTGGTTCGCGCGCTCTACTTCGAAGGGTTCGGACGCCTCTCGGGCGTGCTGGCGGGGTTGCCGGAGGGGCCGGACCCGCTGGCTGACCTCTGGGTGCTGGCCGGCGAGTACCGGCGCTTCGTGCGGGAGAACCGGTGCCTCGCCGAGGTCATGTTCTCGCGGCCCTTCAGCGACTTCTCCCCGGGCCCCGACGAGCTGGCCGCTACGAGCTCGGTGCGCACCTTGATCGTCGGGCGCGTCCGGCGCTGCCTCGACGCCAGGCGGTTGCTCGGGGACGAGACCGACGTCGCCCACGTGTTCGTGGCCCTCGTGCAGGGCCTGGCGTTCGCCGAGGCTGCCGGGCGGCTCGGCACGTCGACTGAGTCGGTGGAGCGGCGCTGGCGGCTTGGCATCAGCGCCGTGCTCAGCGGGCTCGGGGCACGGCCGGATTCATGACCCTGACGTTAACGTTAAACTTCTTCCGTGCACGCGACGACCCTGAGCCGACGCCCGCTCGGTGGCGAGGTGTCACCACTCAACGTGCACGAGCACGCCGGTTACCGCTGGGTGGCGCTGACCACGGTGACCCTGGGCACGCTCATGGTCTTCATCAACCAGTCGATCGTGCTCATTGCCCTGCCCGACATCTTCCGCGGCATCGACCTGAACCCGCTGACGCCGGGGAACACCGGCTACATGCTGTGGATCCTCATGGGCTTCGGCGTGGTGCTGGCCGTGCTCGTCGTCACGTTGGGCCGCGTCGGCGACATCTACGGCCGGGTCCGGATCTTCAACCTGGGGTTCGCGGTGTTCACCGCGTTCTCCGTCCTGCTGGCGGTGACATGGCTGACCGGGACGGCGGGAGCCGTCTGGTTGATCGTGATGCGCCTGGGCCAGGGCGTCGGGGGCGCCATGCTCTTCGCCAACTCGTCGGCCATCATCACGGACGCCTTCCCGCCTCATCAGCGCGGGCTCGGCCTCGGCATCAACAACACCGCCGCCATCGCCGGTTCGTTCGTCGGGCTGGTCATCGGCGGCGTGCTGGCTCCCGTCGAGTGGCACCTGGTGTTCCTGGTAAGCGTGCCGTTCGGGGTTCTCGGCACCGTGACTGCCTACCTGCGCATCCGGGACCACGGGATGCGCACACCGGCGCGGATCGACTGGCTGGGCAACGTCACGTTCGCCGTCGGGCTCGTCCTCGTGCTCGTCGGGATCACCTACGGCGTGCTGCCGTACCACGGCAAGTCGATGGGCTGGACCAACCCCGAGGTGCTGGCCGCCATCGTCGGAGGCGTGCTGGTCCTGATCGTCTTCGGGATCATCGAGACCCGGGTGGCGCAGCCGATGTTCCGCCTGTCGCTCTTCCGCATCCGCGCTTTTTTGGCCGGTAACGTGGCCAGCTTCCTCGCCTCGTTGAGCCGGGGTGGTCTCATGTTCATGCTCATCGTGTGGCTACAGGGGATCTGGCTCCCGCTGCACGGCTACAGCTTCTCCCAGACGCCGTTGTGGGCTGGCATCTACATGATCCCCCTCACCGTCGGGCTGCTGGCGGCGGCGCCATTGAGCGGCATGCTGGCGGACCGCTACGGCGCCCGCCCCTTCGCCACCGGGGGACTGGTGCTGGCCGCGCTGACCTTCGTCCTGCTCAGCCTGCTGCCGGTGAACTTCTCCTATGGGGCCTTCGCCACGCTCATCTTCTTGAATTCGGTTGGCATGGGGATGTTCGTGGCTCCGAACCAGACGGGCATCATGAACAGTCTCCCGGCCGACCAGCGCGGAGCTGGCGCGGGCATGGCGGGAACCTTTAACTCTTCGGCCCAGGTCCTCTCCATCGGCATCTTCTTCAGCCTCATGGTTCTCGGCCTGGCTTCCACGCTGCCCGCCGCGCTCTTGCACGGGTTGAGTGCCCAGGGCGTCAGCCCGCAGGTGGCCGAGCGCATCTCGCACCTGCCCCCAGTGGGAAGCCTCTTCGCCTCCTTCCTCGGCTACAACCCCATGCAAGTGCTCCTCGGGAGCGCCGAGCTGTCCCACCTGCCGCACGCCACTGCGGCCTACCTCACGAGCCGGCAGTACTTCCCGCACCTGATCTCGCCTGCTTTCTCGCGGGGCTTGAGCGAGGCCTTCTTCTTCGCCGCGGGCGCCTGCCTGCTCGGCGCGGTGGCGTCGCTGCTACGCGGCGGCAAGTACCACTACGGCGACGGGTCGGTGAGAGCGGTGCACGATGACCGTCTGGGCTCGCCGGGCGAGGAGCCGGTGACGGCACAAGAAGCCGTGGCCGAGACCGAGCCCCTCTTCGTGGACTGAGATGGCCCTCTCCACTCGGCGACCGCTCGCTCCCGCTGAGGATGCCGGCATCCGCATCAGCGATGCCGCGACCCGGGCCGGGGTGTCCGCCCGGACGCTGCGCTACTACGAGGAGCTCGGGTTGCTCACGCCGTCGCTCTACACGGCTGGAGGTGAGCGGCGCTACACGGAGGACGACCTGGTCCACCTCGCGCGCATCTTGGAGCTGCGCGAGGTCCTCGGGATGAACCTCGAGGAGATCCGTGAGTTCCTGGCCCTCGAGACGCGTCTGGGCGAGCTCCGGGCCTCCTACCGCGCCACCAAAGGGGCGACGAGCAAGCGGGCGCGGGCAGATCAGAAGGCGACGCTCGAGGAGGCGCTGGTGCTCAACGAGTCACTGGCCGAGCAGATCCGGGTCAAGCTGGCCCGGATGGACGACTTCCGGGCCAAGCTCGAGCACGACGCCCGGCGCTGCCGGGAGCTGCTGGCCGAGTTGGGCGAGCTGCCGTAGGACCGGGGCCTACGCTGGCGTGAGTGGCGCCCTTGCCCACCGAGCGCTAGCCGGGGTCCCGGCGTGGGTTGTGTCCCATGGCTGCGGTCCAAGGACCCCGATCTCCTGGTCGTCAAGCGTTCCGTGCGTGCGGCCGTCGTGGTGCCGTGCGTGTTCGCCCTCACCCATGGGCTGTTCTCCGACCCGCAGGTCGGCCTCTTCGGGGCTTTCGGCGCCTTCGCGCTGCTCCTCTTCGTCGAGTTCACCGGGCCGCCCCGGGTCCGCATCGTGTCCTATGGCAGCCTCTTCGTCGTCGGAAGCTGCTTGGTGGCGCTGGGCACCGTCCTGTCGTCCGACAGGGTGGCGGCAGTCGTGGGCATGGCCGTGGTCGGTTTCGTAGTGCTCTTCACCGCGATCGCTGCCCCGCAGGCCGCGGCGGCCACCACCGCCGTGTTGTTGACGTTCGTGCTCCCCGTCTCGATCGCCGCTCCGGCGTCGGCCATCGGCCCGCGTCTGCTCGGATGGACCATCGCCGCCGGCGCGTGCACCGCTGCCTGCCTGCTGGTGTGGCCACCGCCGTGGCACGACGAGCTGCGCCGGCGCTTGGCGTCCGCCGTCGCCGCGGTGGCCGCGCTCGTCGAGGCCTGGGCAGAGGGCCAACCCGACCCGGGGGCCGAGGTGGCCCTGCGCGCCGAGTTGGCGCGCCTGCGTGCGCAGTTCTCCGGGACGCCGTACCCGCCCACGGGAGCCGCGTCGGGCGCCGTGGCGCTGTCCAAGCTGGTCGGCCGGGTGGAATGGGTGGCCGACAACGCCATCGTGCTCGGGCAGGACCACTGGACTGGCGGCGATGAACGGGCGAG
>DASPSK010000331.1:0-2049 GCA_035623975.1 Acidimicrobiales bacterium
AGCGCTTCCATGGCCGTCCAGCACCTCGTCAACCTAGGTCACGAGCGTATTGCCATCATCTCGGGCGACCCAAAGGAGCCAGTGCACTTCACGGTGCCTCTGTCACGACGCGTCGGTTATTGCGCAACGCTGACGGCATCCGGGATACCCGTGAACGAGGAGCTGGAGGCCCACGGTCCCTTTTCGGTCGACGGCGGCGACGAAGCCACAGTCCAGCTCCTCAGCCGCCGCGTGTTCCCGACGGCGATCTTCGCCGAGTGCGACGAGATGGCGTTCGGGGTGCTGCGGGCGCTCAGGCGCGTGGGCTTGCGGGCTCCCGCCGACGTCTCGGTCATCGGCTTTGACGACCACCCGATGGCGCCCTATCTCGACCTCACCACAGTCGCCCAGGACGTGCGCGAGCAGGGCCGGCAGATAGCCGCGCACCTCGTGGAAGCGGTGTCGCGATCGAGCCACGCACTGCGGTCGGAGCCGGTCGAGCTAGAGGCCGGAACGAGGCTCGTCGTCCGCGGCACGACTTCGGTGGTCGGGCTCGAGGGCCCCGGCATGTCACCCCTCGGCGGGCCGTACGCCACCACGGACGGCTGGCGTAGCCGACCGACGTCACCGCAAGAGGCTCGGATGTCCGTATAAGCCGGTGCCACGCTTTGCAGACCTTGGCCCGCTCATCCTTGTCTGCGGCTCGGGCCCCGCGGGGGCGACGACCGGGCCGGAGCCGCCTAGGCATCACTAGAAGGGAGGAGTTACTAGAAGGGAGAGATGAAGACAGCAAAATAAGCGCAGGAACGGTCAATCTCAGTTGACGACAACCGGGTAGCTATCGAGCCCGCCGGTATTTCGCGCGCGGCCAAGAAGCTCCAAGGGGCACGCGTGGTCCTTCTCCAGAGGCGCCTTGACTTCACATGGCGCAGCTGAGAAGATGCCGCAGTCGCTGTGAAACTGGGATAAACAAACTCTATTGGCTCAAATTGCTCGATATCACCAGAGGGGCAGAAGAATCGGCACAGTCCGAGGTCAAATTCGGAGGTAAGACAGAAAATGACTCATACAAGGGCGGATCTTCCGCCGGCCGGGGCACGCAGGCTAAGGTACCGGCTTCGTGTTGTCGGCGCAGCGGCAGGCATCCTGGCGCTCGGCACAACAGTTTGCGTCCCCGCCGTATCGGCGGCCGCCTCGGCCAAGACGGCCTCATTGTCGCACATCGGCGGTTCTCTGACCGTATGGGCGGAGTGGAGCGGCGCCCCCGAACAGGGGGACTTCGAGGCTGCCTACGCGCCGTTCGCGGCAGAGACCGGTGTCAATATCAACTACCGAGGCGAGGGCAGCAACATGGTAACCGCGCTCCAGGCGGCGGTCTCGGGCGGCCACCCGCCTGACGTCGCCTTTGTCCCGTCCCCGGCGGCTCTCCAATCGCTCGCCGCGGCGGGCAAGCTCACGGCTCTCGGCCCGATAATCGGCAGCGAAGCCATGAACTGGGGCTCAGCGTGGAACCAGCTTGCGAGCTACCAGGGCAAGCTGTACGGGGTCTGGTTCAAGGGCGCCAACAAGAACACCATCTGGTACAACCCTGCCGAGTTCGCGATCGCGGGTATCAAGACGCCGCCCACGACGTGGGAGGGCTTGCTTGCCGACGCCGCAACTCTCAAGGCAGCGGGTGTAGTGCCCTTCTCGCTCTGTAGCGACATCGGCTGGCCCGTTGCCGACCTGTGGCAGAACGTGTACCTGAAGACGGCTGGTGCCGCTGACTACAACAAGCTGGCCGCGCACGACATCCCCTGGACGGACCCGACGGTCACCACTGCCTTCGACACGCTCGCCAAGCTCGTCCAACCGCAGTACCTCTTGGGCGGCACCGCCGGGGCGCTTTCAACAGAGGCGAAGTACCCGAGCTGCGTGGACCAGGTGTTCCCGAAGCCCGGTACCATGCCCAAGGCTGCGATGGTGATCGAGGCCGACTTCGTCGTCTCCGAGATCGTCGGCAACTCGTCCAACTACACTGCTGGCACGGTCGGGGGGGCGGCAAGGCTTGCACAGCCAACCCGGCTGACA
>DASPSK010000338.1:0-4735 GCA_035623975.1 Acidimicrobiales bacterium
GATCCTGGCTGCCTGAGAAAGGCGTCCCCGCCAGCGGGGTGTGTGAGCATCCTTAGACTCGGCCGGGTGCGGGCACTCCTCGTCCCGGTGAAGTCCTTCCGCAACGCCAAGCTCCGGCTGGCACCGGTGCTGAGCGCCTCCGAGCGCGCCGAGCTCGCCCGCAGCCTGGCTGCCGGTGTGCTGGCGGCTGCGGGCGGCCTCGAGCGCCACGTCGTCTGCGACGACGAGGAAGTGGCCGAGTGGGCTCGCTCTCTCGGAGCCCGCGTGATCTGGACGCCCGGGCTCGGCCTCTCGGGAGCGGTCGAGACCGGCGTGGCAAGGCTCGCGGGCGAGGGCGTCACGCTCGCCGTCGTCGCCCATGCCGATCTGCCCAATGCCGGCGCTCTCGACACCCTCGGCCGGGAAGGACGCGTGACCCTCGTCCCGGATCTCCGATCAGACGGCACGAATGTGGCCGTCGTGCCGGCGGCGGCTGGGTTTCGCTTCTCGTACGGGCCGGGGTCGTTCGATCGTCACCGCGCCGAGGCAAGACGACTCGACCTGGCATGCGACGTCGTGCACGATGACCGCCTGGCGGCCGACGTCGACCTGCCCGCCGACCTCGCCCACGTCACCTCCGCCCGACTCGCCCTCATCCGCGCCGCGGCGCCCTGAGCCTCGCCCGGCCCCGCCTGGCGGTGGTGGGCGACAGGGTGACGGATTCTCGGAGCTGGCCTCGCCCGGCGGCGATATCGTCCCGCCGATGGATACGAACCTGCCCGTGCCGGCGCGCGCCCTCGCCGTAGGCGCCCATCCCGACGACATCGAATTCGGCTGCGGGGCGACGTTGGCAAAATGGGCCGCCGCCGGCTGCCGGGTCGCCCTCCTCGTGTGCACTGACGGCTCGAAGGGCACGTGGGACGCCAAGACCGACCCGGCCGAGCTCGTGGTGACGAGGCGGGCGGAGCAGCAGGCCGCCGCCGCCCGGCTGCACGCGACTGCAGAAGTCGTCTTCCTCGGCTGGCCGGACGGCGAGCTCGAAGCCGGCCCCCGGCAGCGCTGGGAGGTGGTGGCGTGGATCCGCCGGCTCCGCCCCGAGGTGATCCTTGGCCACGACCCGTGGAAACGGTACCGCCTACACCCCGATCATCGCAACGCCGGCTGGCTCGTCACCGACGGTATCGTCGCCGCCCGCGACCCCCTCTTCCTCCCTGAGCTCGACGCGCCTCCCCACCGCCCATCCTGCCTACTGCTCTTCGAGGCGGACGAAGCAAACCACGTCGAGGACGTGCGCGGCTACGGCGACATGAAGGTGGCCGCCCTCCTCGAGCACCGCAGCCAGCACCGTTCCACCATGGGCATCTCGGACGCGGCTGGACCCGGCGGCGCAGACGACGACCCCGAGATCGCCGAGTTCCGCCGCCGCGTCGGCGACAGGCTGGCGGAGCACGGGGCGCTCGCCGGACTGGCGGCCGGTGAGGCCTTCCACCGCATCGATCGCCTCTGAGCGATCGAATGGGCAGATGCCCGGCGCGGCCTAGCCCCGGCCGGCCCGGCACTCAAGGCTGGACCGGGGCCTCCGCCCTCGTGAAACCGGCGGCGCCTGGGTCACAGGCGCTGCCGGGATCAGCGCTTGGCTGCCTTCTTGGCGGGAGCCTTCTTGGCCGGCGCCTTCTTGGCGGGAGCCTTCTTGGCCGGCGCCTTCTTGGCGGGAGCCTTCTTGGCCGGGGCGGCCTTCTTGGCAGGAGCCTTCTTGGCCGGGGCGGCCTTCTTGGCAGGAGCCTTCTTGGCCGGGGCCTTCACGGCCGGGGCCTTCACGGCCGGGGCGGCCGCCGCGATTGCCGGCTTCGGGATGGCGCCCCGGGAGTTGAGCTGATTCTTCAGCGTGGCCCCGGCTGCAAAAGCAATCCCGTTCGACGCCTTGATGCGCACCGGAGCCCCCGTTTGCGGGTTGCGGCCTGTGCGGGCAGCGCGCGGCCGGAGCTTGAACGTGCCAAACCCAGTGATCCTGACCGCATCACCGCCTTTCACAGCGTGGGAGATCGCGTACAGCGTCGATTCCAAGGCCTTTTCGGCCTCTCGCCTCGACAGTTCTGATACCTCGCTGATCCTGCCGATGAGCTCTGTCTTGTTCACCGTCACCTCCTGGTGATCGCGGAGAATTCCCCGGAAATCCAAGAGCAATTTCGGCGAGAAATCAAGCATTGTCGAACGAGGGCTTCCCGGAGGCCTTTCCAGACAGCCGCTTCAAGCCCGGCGGCGGTGGCACGACGGGGAGGTCAGGAAAGTACCGGGCCACAGTTTCTCCTTGTAAACACTGGAGAAACTCAACTCGAGTCAGTTGACCTGACGGTCCTTTCCCTCCCAGTAGGGCTGCCGGAGCTTGAACCTCTGCAACTTGCCCGTGGCCGTCCGCGGAAGGCTGTCGTAGAACTCGATGGACGTCGGGCACTTGAAGTGCGCCAGCCGAGAGCGGCAGAACGCGATCAGGTCGGCTTCGCTCACTTGGCTCTCGGGACGGAGCACGACGAGCGCCTTCACGGTCTCGCCCCAGCGATCGTCCGGCACTCCGATGACGGCCGCTTCGGCCACGGAGGGGTGGCCGTAGAGGGCGTCTTCCACTTCGATGGAGGAGACGTTCTCCCCCCCGGAGATGATGACGTCCTTTTTTCGGTCGGAGATGACGACAAAGGCACCGTCGAGGTGACCGCCGTCGCCCGTGTGGAACCATCCGTCGGTCAGCACCCGTTCGGACTCTTCCGGCTGCCGCCAGTAGCCGCTGAAGACGTGATTCGAGCGGGCGAGCACTTCGCCCTCCTCGTCGACGTCCATGCGGACGCCGATCGCCGGCACTCCCGCTCTTGAGAGAAGACGGGCGCGCTCGGCCGGGGCGAGCCCGTCCCATTCGAGGGGCGCCCGGTTGATCGTCAGGAGCGGCGCCGTCTCGGTCAAGCCGTAGATCTGGATGAACTCCCAGGCGAGATCGGTCTCGACCCGCTGGATGACACTGCTCGGCGGCGGTGCTCCCGCCACGACGATGCGCACGTCGGCGCCGGTCGCCCTCCCCGGGATGGGGCGGCCTTGCCTGGCTCTCGCCTCAGCGGCCGTGAGCACGGCGGCGACGACTGCGGGGGCACCGCACATGAGAGTGACACCCTCGAGATCCACGCGCCGCAGGATCTCCTCGCCGTCGACCTTGCGCAGCACAACGTGGCGCGCCCCCATGCCCGTGGCGGCGTACGGCATTCCCCATCCGTTGCAGTGGAACATCGGCAAGGTGTGCAGGAGCACGTCCCTGTCGGTGACTCCGGTGTGCCAGCCGAACGACATGGCATTCAGCGTGCAGTTGCGGTGCGTGAGCTCCACGCCCTTCGGGCGCGCCGTCGTGCCGCTCGTGTAGTTGATCGAGCAGATGGCGTTCTCGTCCGGCCCCCACCCCTTCGGCGTCCGCCCGGCGATGGGGGCGAAGAGGCTGACGTCGTCGTGCCCGTCAAGGACGACGCGCACGCGAGCGGACACCTCCGCGAGTGTCTCGTCGTACTCGGGATCGACGAGGAGCACATCGGTGCCGGAGTGCTCGACGATGTAAGCGACCTCGGCGGCGTTCAAGCGAAAGTTGATGGGCACGAGCACGCGGCCGTAACCGCTCACCCCGAAGAAGGCCACGAGAAACCGCCCGGCGTTCGGGCTCACGATGCCCACGCGCCCGCCCTCGGGCACACCGAGATCATCGAGGGCCGCCGCCATGCCGGCGGCGCGGGCCGCCAGCTCACCGTACGACATGGCACCGAAGCCACCCGGAACGCCGGGCTCGTCCACGAGCGCCGTGCGCTCGGGGTGGACGAGGGCGGCCCGATCGAGGAAGTCCGAGATCGTGAGCGGGACCAACATGGATGTCTCCTCCGGCCATTTGCGGTGTGGGTACAGCATGCCGTGTGGCCGCGCTTTCGTGCAGCCTCGGCTGTCGCGGCGCCCTCCGAGGGCTGTGGACCCCCGGCGGTAGCACGAGCGGGAGCTGCCCGGGTGTGCTGCGAGGATGCCGCCTTCGCCGTGGTCCGCCCCTCTCGGCGACGCCGCCGTCGATGCCTGTGCCTTGGCTCGCTGGCTGGCATTCTCGGAGTCGCACGGCTACGGCATCTACATCGGCCTCGGGCCCTCGGGCGCCACGTTCGCTCCACCCCAACACGCAGCCCTCGTGCTCGGACCGCCTCGATGCGGCAAGACGGCCTCGATCATGGTCCCGAATGTCCTTGGAAGCTGCGGGCCGGTCGTGGCCGCCTCCACGAAGCCGGACCTGCTTCACCTCACTGCCGGCGCCCGTTCCATGGTGGGCGACTGCCTGCTCTACGACCCGAGCGGACGTGTCGCCGTACCGCCGGGCGTGCAGCGCGTCGCCTGGTCACCGCTGCACGCGGCCGCCACCTGGTCGGGTGCCCTCTCGGTGGCCGAGGCGATGGTGCTGGCAGCTCGTCCCGGCGGCGACCGGGGCGAGGCGGCCCACTGGAGCGAGCGGGCAACGGCGCTGCTGGCGGTGGCATTCCACGCCGGGGCGCTCGCGGGCAACGGCTTCGGGCGGGTCATGGAATCGATCGACCGTCGCCAGCCGGACGACTTCCAGACGCCGCTCGCCCGCAACAACGCCAACGGAGCCCTCAACCTGTTGGCCGGGATCACCGGGACGGACCAGCGGGAGCAGAGCGGCATCTGGTCGACGGCCGCCGGGGTGCTGGCGGGCTACCGCACCGAGGCGGCCATC
>DASPSK010000341.1:0-2065 GCA_035623975.1 Acidimicrobiales bacterium
CGTCGGTGGTGAAAAGTCGTCCCTAAATCACGAATGGGGCTTGCGGGGCTGATCCCCGGGGCGATGGGTGAGGGCAATGCCGTTTTCCCTCCCCGTTTCTCGTATTCGTCCCGGCGGCGATTGGGTAACCTTGCAGCGCCGCTGCAGCAGTCGTTGGAATGTCGGCGGGAACACCAATCTGCAATTGGGCAAACTCGATTCTCAGTGACCCCGCTGCCCGAGCAAGAGATGCGAACGCAATCGGAGGGCCATAGGAGTTTGATCGTGCAAGCTTAGGACCGCCGGCGGGTTGGCCTGTGAACCTCCCCCCGCTGACCGGACACCTCACCAGCCCGGCTGGAGGAGGATGTTCACATGGCAAAGCGCGATGCCCCGGGTCGCCGGACACCACCCAGTGCCCGGCGCTACAGCCCGGAATTCAAGCGGGATGCAGTAGCCCTGCTGCGGTCGTCGGGCAAGGCGGTGGCGGCGGTGGCCAAAGAGCTCGGCATCAGCGACGTGACCCTGGCGGCGTGGGCCCGTGACCAGGACAAAGGGCGCCACAGCGCCGAGACCGAGCAGGCTGAGGCCGATCGCAAGGAGGCGGCCGCGTTGCGCAAGGAGATCAAGGAGCTCAAAGAGGAGATCGAGATCTTGAAGCGCTTCACGGCCTACTGGGTGAAAGAGGGCGGACAATGACGGTCGGGAACGAAGAACTGGCGGCGATGCGCCGGGAGGTCCGCCAGCTGCGCGAGGAGGCGGAGATCACGAGGCGCCTGGCCTCCTTCGAGGACGCCGGCCGGCCCAGAGAGCGCATCTACCGGTTCATCGCCACGGAGTCGGCCACGTTCGCCCTCACCACGCTGTGCCGGGTGTGCCGGGTGTCGCGCTCGGCCTACTACGCCTGGTTGAACAAAGGGCAGGGTCCGAGCGCCGGCCTCGTCGAGGAGGCGGAGCTCGCCAATCGCATCTACGACATCTGGCGAAAGAGCCGTCGGCGCTACGGCTCTCCCCGGGTCACCGCCGCTCTGTGGAAGGCGGGGGAGCAGGTGTCAGAGAAGCGGGTGGCGAAGCTCATGGCCGAGATCGGCATCGCCGGCATCTGCGGGCGCAAGAAGATGGTCACGACCCGTCGCGACCCCACCCACACCCCGGCGGCGGACCTGGTCGAACGGGACTTCAGTGCCGAGGAACCCGACGAGCTGTGGCTCACCGACATCACCTACGTGCCCACCGACGAGGGCTGGCTGTACGTCTGCTCGATACTCGACGTCTTCTCGAGGATGCTCCTCGGCTGGTCGATCGCCGATCACCTGCGCACCGAGCTCTGCCTGGACGCGTTGCACGGGGCGGCGGGCTTCCGGGGACGCTCCAGCTTCGTCGGGACCGTCCTGCACAGCGACCGCGGCTGTCAATACACCAGCGACGAGTTCAAGCGCCACTGCCGTCTCCTCGGCATCGTGCAGTCGATGGGCACGGTGGGCGACAGTTATGACAATGCAATGATGGAGAGCGCGTGGTCGTCGCTCAAGCGAGAGCTCGTCTACGAGTCACACTTCACCACGAAAAACGAGGCACGGAAAGCTGTATTCGAATGGATGGTGTGGTACAACAATGAGCGACTCCACAGCTCCATCGACTACATGTCACCGATGGAGTTCGAGGAGTTCTGGAGCAACCAAGACGCTGCGTGACGGTTGTCCGGTTTTGCGGGGGAAGGCCACGACAGTCTCCCGCTCGAGGTTGAGCGTCGCCTCGACCACTTCAGTCGGTGTGAGGCCAAGCCACTGGCTGGCCGAGACGTCCGCGAAGTGGTCACTGCGGAACAGTTCCAGCATTTGCAACGGGCCGTCGCCGACGTTCTCGAAGTAGTGGCCCATGGCGCGGGGGACGTAACCAACGTCACCCTCGTAATAGTCGAACGTCCGAGCCTTGCCGCTCGACCCGAACACCGTCATCCGGGCGTGTCCGCTCAGCCAGTATTGCCACTCGTCGTTGTTCGGGTGCCAGTGTAGCTCGCGCATCGCTGCGGGCTGGAGCTCGACCCATGCCGCGGCGATGGTGGAGGCGGCCGGAAAGTTCGACG
>DASPSK010000345.1:0-3005 GCA_035623975.1 Acidimicrobiales bacterium
GATCCTGTCCTACTCACCGAGCGACGGGGACGACATGACAGCCCTGCGGGAACCGATGATCGCCGCCCGGACTGTCACCCTGCAGATCGACGGGCGCTCCGTGACCGCCCCCGAGGGCAGCACGATCTACGAGGCGGCCAAGCAGGCCGGCATCGACATCCCGGTGCTCTGCCACAACGAGCGGTACGACCCCGTCGGCGTGTGCCGGATGTGCGTCGTCGACACCGGTGGGCGTGTCTTTGCCGCCGCCTGCGTGCGGCCCTGCGAGGACGCCATGGTGGTGAGGACCTCCACCCCGGAGCTCGAGCGACACCGCGCCACCCTCACCGAGCTCCTGCTCTCCGACCAGCCCCCACGCGCAGAGGACCCGAAGGCCACGACGACGGCCGACAACCTCCTGCTCAGCCTCGCCGACGGCTTCGGCCTGGCCCGGGAGACCACGGACCTGCCGTGCGGCTCGGGGCGCGGCACCGACTCGTCCAATCCCGTCATCGGAGTCAACCATGACGCCTGCATCCTGTGCGACCGCTGCGTGCGCGCCTGCGACGACATCCAGGGCAACGACGTCATCGGCCGCTCCGGCAAGGGCTACGCCACGAGGATCGCCTTCGACCTCAACGACCCGATGGGGGCGAGCTCGTGCGTCACCTGCGGCGAGTGCGTGCAGGCCTGCCCGACGGGCGCCCTCACCAACAAGTCGATCCGCAACATCCCCATCCGTCCGCGCCAGGAGCTCGACGCCGTCGACAGCGTCTGCCCGTACTGCGGCGTCGGCTGCGCCCTCACCTACCACGTCGACCGCGAGCGGGGCGCCATCTCCTTTGCCGAGGGCCGCGACCAGCCGGGCTCGCAGAGCAGGCTCTGTGTCAAGGGTCGCTACGGCTGGGACTACGCCGCCTCACCGCAGCGCCTCACCGTGCCGCTGATCCGCCTCGAGTCGTCCTACCCGAAGGGCCCGCTCTCCGCCGACGTGCGCGGCGACGGTCGGGGGGGAACTCACAACGACCGCGGTGATGCCGGCAGCCGCGAAGGCGGCGGTCGTGACGAGGGCCGAGGTGGCAAGGACCGCGGTCGCAAGCCGGGCGGCCTCGTCAACTACGACGAGGTGTTGCCCCACTTTCGCGAGGCCACCTGGGACGAGGCCCTCGACCTCGTCGCCCGTCGGCTCACGGAGATCCACACGGCCGGTGGTCCGGGCGCCATCGCCGGCTTCGGCTCGGCCAAGTGCTCCAACGAAGAGGCCTACCTCTTCCAAAAGCTCATCCGGACGGGCTTTCGCACCAACAACGTCGACCACTGCACGCGCCTGTGCCATGCCTCCTCGGTCGCCGCCCTCTTCGAGGGGGTCGGCTCCGCCGCCGTGTCCACCACCTACGGCGACGTCGTCAACGCCGACGTCGCCATCATCACCGGCTCCAATCCGACGGCCAACCACCCGGTCGCCAGCTCGTTCTTCAAGCAGGCTCGCCGGCGCGGCACGAAGCTCATCTACATCGACCCCCGCGCCTCGACGGTCGCGCAACACGCCGACATCTTCGTGCAGCTCAAGCCCGGCACGGACGTGGCCTTCTACAACTCGCTCATGCATGAGATCATCCGCCTCGGACTCATCGACGAGGAGTTCGTCACCAGGCGCACGTCGAATTACGACGAGCTCGCCCGCACGGTGGCCGACTACCCGCCGGAGCGGGCCGCCCAAATCACCGGCGTGAGCGCCGCCACGATCCGTGAGGTGGCCAAGACCTGGGGCGAGGCGGGCGCCGCCATCGTCTACTGGGGCATGGGGATCTCCCAGCACACGACCGGCACCGACAACGCCCGCTGTCTCATCGCCCTCTGCTCCATCACCGGCAACGTCGGGCGCCCAGGGACCGGCCTGCACCCGCTCCGCGGCCAGAACAACGTGCAAGGTGCGTCTGATGCCGGGCTGATCCCGATGTTCTACCCCGACTACCAGGGCGTCGACCGCGAGGCCACCCAGCGCCGTTTCGAGGAGGCGTGGGGCATGCCGCTCAACCCGAACCGCGGCCTCACCGTCACCGAGATCATCAAATCGGTCCTGCAACCGGGAGGCGTGCGCGGGATGTACATGCTCGGCGAGAACCCCTTCCTCTCCGACCCGAACATCAACAAAGTGCGCAAGGCGCTCTCGATGCTGGACTTCTTGGTCGTGCAGGACATCTTCCTCACCGAGACGGCCGAGTTCGCCGACGTCGTCCTGCCGGCCACCTCATACCTCGAGAAGGACGGCACCTACACCAACACCGACCGCCGCGTGCAGCTCGGTCGAAAGGTGATGGAACCGCCCGGTCAAGCCCGCCCCGACTGGCAGATCGTGCAGGACATCGCCCGGCGAGTCGGCCTGGACTGGCACTATGGCGCGCCGAGGGACGTCTTCGAGGAGATGGTGGCGCTCATGCCGTCCTACAAGAACCTCTCCTACGCCAACCTGGGCCTGTCGGGGAAGCTCTACCCCAACCCCGACCCGGAGCACTCCGACGGGACGGTCGTCATGTTCGGGGAGCGGTTCAACACCCCGGACGGTCTCGCCCATCTCGTGCCGGCGCAGTGGCTGCCGCCGAGGGAGCTGCCCGACGGCGAGTACCCGCTCGTGCTCAACACGGGGCGGCTGCTGGAGCACTGGCACACCGGCTCGATGACCCGCCGGTCGTTCGCACTCGATGCCATCTCGCCGGTGGCGGAGGTGTACATGCACCCGAAGGACGCCGCCGATCGCGGGCTCGCGCACGGCGAGATGGCGCGGGTGCGCTCGCGTCGGGGGTCGATCGAGCTCCTCGTGCGCATCAGCTTCAGCGAGCAGCTGGGCAACTGCTTCATCCCCTTCCACTTCCGAGAGGCGGCGGCCAACCTCCTCACGATCGACGAGGTCGACCCGGTCGGCAAGATCCCGGAGTTCAAGTTCTGCGCCGTGCAGGTGGAGCACCTCGGTGTGAGCTATGCCGGACCTCCTGTGGCGAAGGCTTCGCAGCCATGACCGAGGTGTC
>DASPSK010000048.1:0-2266 GCA_035623975.1 Acidimicrobiales bacterium
AGCCGTCCCAGGCAATCGTCCGGTCGCTGTTGGCGACGTCGGCCTTCACGCCAGCCGTCTCAGACGACATCGAGCCTTCTCCTCACGGTTATGAGGATCCGAGGAACAGGAGCCCGCCGGTAGGGCCGAATGTCCATTCGGCCGAGGGATCCGCCGCCCCGGGGTGACTAGCCTCGATTTTTCGCGCGAACCTGGCATGAGCCTGCCAGTATCCGCGTAAAAGCCCTCCTCAGCTGGGAGAATGACGGTGTTCTAATCCGCATCGTTCCCCAGGAGGAGGGCTCCTTGAAGGTGCATCGTAGTCGCTCGGTCCGGCGTCCCGCTGTGACCGTCGACGGCAAGAACCTCGTGAGCCACGCCGGCACGGCGCTGCTGTGCGAGCTGGCCGACCGGAGTGGCCTCACCCGTTCGATGTCGGAGGCGATGGCTGACTGCGGCATCTCCTGGCACACCCATGATCCGGGCGTCGTGCTCACCCACCTCGCCGTCGCCATCGCCGATGGAGCCGACTGCCTGAGCGACTTCGCGCTGCTGGGGGAGCAGTCCGAGCTTCACGGCGACGTCGCCTCGATCACGACGGCATGGCGGGCGGTGAAGAAGACGACCTCGGTCGAGCTGCGCCAGATCCCCAAGGCCGCTGCCCGGGCTCGTGAGGTCGTGTGGAGGGTGGTGCCGCCAGGTGACATCACCATCGACGTCGACGCCACGCTGCTCAACGTCCACTCCGAGAAGGAGGACGCCCGGCCGACCTACAAGCGGGGGTATGGCTTCCATCCCCTCGGGGCGTGGTGCGACACGACCAACGAGCCGCTCGCCGCCATCTTGCGCCCGGGCAACGCCGGCTCGAACGACACCGAGGACCACCTCGAGCTGCTCGACCGGGCGCTCGCCGTCCTGCCGGAGGAGTACCGGGTCGGCCACGAGCCCGGCGACGACCCCTCCGGAGTCCGCCACCACATCGTCTGTCGGGCCGACTCGGCCGGGGCGACCCACGGCTTTGTCGCCGGCCTCGTCGAGGCGAACATCGAGTACTCGATCGGCCACTCGGTCAACACGGCCGTGCGAGAGGCGCTGCTGTTGTTCCAGGAGGAGGAGTGGCGCCCGGCGATCGAGGCCGACGGCAGCGTTCGCGAGGGCGCCTTCGTCGCCGAGCTGACCGATCTGATGGACCTCTCGGACTGGGGAGAAGACGCCCGGCTCATCTGCCGGCGGGAGCGGCCGCATCCCGGTGCCCAGCTCTCGATGTTCGACATGTCCGAGGGCTGGCGCCACACCTGCTTCATCACCAACGCCAGCGCCCTTCACTTCGACCCGGCCGTCTTGGAGCTTCGCCACCGCGGCCACGCACGAGTCGAGGACCGGGTGCGCAACTGGAAGGACTGCGGGCTTGCCAACCTGCCCTTTGCCAGCTTCACGCAGAACCAGGCCTGGGTGGCCGTCAGCCTTCTCGCAGGAGCGCTCCTCGCCTGGGCGCAGATGACCTGCCTCGACGGCGAGCTGGCAAAGGCCGAGCCGAAGACGCTGCGCTACCGGCTCTTCCACGTCGCCGCCCTCCTCGTGCGCCGCGGACGCCGACTCATCCTTCGCCTGGACGAGAGCTGGCCGTGGGCCGAGGAGCTCCGCCGGGCCTTCGTGACGCTCCGCTCGAGCTTCCCGTAGGGACCTGGGTCCCGGCGCCCGACCCGAAAACGGTGAGTCGTCCCGGGGGCGTGACATCCGACACGAACAGGAACCCCTGCCTCGTCACGCCCATGTGGCGAGTGGAGGGTCATCGCGGCACCACCCTGCTACTACCTGGCGATCAGAGAGGTCCATCGCGGTGTCGGACGAATTTTCGAGGTTAGCGGCGCTCGCTCGTCGAATGACGGGTGAGAGAGCGAGCCGACCCGGTATTCCCTAGGGTCATTGGCCAACTGACGTACAGTTGCAAGTGGACTGGGGGAGCGAGAGACGTGGGGTTACGTCGAGTGGCATGCGCCGCAGTCAACCGGGGCGGCAGCGTGCTGAATTCTGAGCACGCGGGTGGCCGCCGGTGAAGCGATTTCGCCGTGGCGCCACATCCGAGGCCAAGCAGCAAAAGCGAACCGCGCCCGAGGACGACTGGGACAGGGAACCCGAGCCCGTCCCAGGTGCCGCGCCAAGCGAGGTGCCCGCCCCACCCGAGTCAGACGAGGTGGCCGAGACCGTCGAGGTGACCGAGGCCGGCGAGGTGGCCGAGACCGTCGAGGTGACCGAGGCCGGCGAGGTGGCCGAGACCGTCGAGGTG
>DASPSK010000380.1:0-6375 GCA_035623975.1 Acidimicrobiales bacterium
GTCCAGCACGCCGCCGCCGTCGCCTTTGCCGACGATGTCCACGTCGAGCGGCAACGGGCGATCTACCTCGAGCGGCTGCAGCGTTTTGCGGGGAGGCTCCGCGAGGCCGGCTTCCCGGTGGAGCTGCCAGGCGGCTCCTTCTACCTCTGGGTGGCGGTGCCGGAGGGCTTCGCGGCCGGTCCGAGCGAAGCCAGCCCGGCGTTCGCCCTCGGGCGTTACTTCGCCAAGGCAGGGGGCTTCATCGGCAGCCCGGGGGACGCTTACGGACCCGGCGGCACCCGTCACGTCCGCCTGGCGATGGTGCAGCCGCTGGACCGCCTCGAGCTGGCGGCCGCCCGCCTCGTGCGCGCTAGGGCGGGAGGAGCCTTGACCTGAACAGTTCGAGCACCTGATCGAGCGCCGCCCTCGTGGCGCTGCCGGGCTCGTCGCGCAGGTCCTCCGTCAGCACCGAGTGTGCCGCCCGGCGATACCCCTCCGGGTTGCCGGCCGACGAGTCGATCTCCACGCCGACGAAGTGGTCGCCGAGCTCGGCCCGCAGACGTCGGAAACGCTCGGCCGGCGAGCCCTTGTCTCCCGAGAAGCGCAACCCGAGCACGCAGAGGTTCTCGTCCTCACAGCGTTGCCGCGCGCGGGCAAGGTCGGAGTCGCTGACGCCCAGGTCGGATTTGCGCTCGGCGCCGAGGGGCAGGGGGAGGGAGGGTTGCGACAGTACAGGTGCCAGAACAATCTCGTCCACCATCATCGCGAGGGCGAAACCCCCCGTCAGGCACATGCCGATGACGCCGACCCCGGGACCTCCGCATTCCGAATGAGCTGCCTGCGCGAGCGCCCGCAGCCACACCGTGACTGGGCTCGTGCGCCCACGGGCGAGCGTCGAGAACTCGCGGCTGATGCAGACCTGCGCCACCACCCTCAAGGAGTTGGCGACGGTCGGCTCCGCCCCCGGCGCGCCGAAGAGGTGGGGCAGCAGGGCGGTGCAGCCGATCGAGGCCACCCGCCGACCGAAGTTCGCCATCTTCGGCGTGATGCCGGGGATCTCGCTGATGACGATGACGGCCGGGCCGCTGCCCGTCCTGTAGACGTCGCGCGTCTTGCCGAGGGCGTCGAAGGGCGTGCAGAGGTAGTCGTGCAGGGGCGAGGGGACGGCGCTTCCCGCCCCGGACACGGCCTTGGCGTCCCGGCCTGGCATGGGCGGGGAGCCTATCCGACGGTGTCCCGGCCACTAGTTTCGGCGACGTGGACACACTTCAGACCCAGATCCAGGATCTGTGGGCTCGGCGCGCGGAGCTCTCGCCGGCCGACGGGGACGCTCGCGCCATCGTGGCGGAAGCGGTCGGGCTGCTCGACCGTGGCGAGCGGCGAGTGGCCGATGTGCAACCGGCGGCCGGCGCCTCGGCGATGGAGGGGACCGCCGTCGTGCACGAGTGGCTGAAGCAGGCGATCCTGTTGTGGTTTCTCCTCGCCGAGGTCTCGACGATCAAGCTCGGCCCGTTCGAGTACGCCGACAAGGTGCCCCTGAAGCACGACTTCGCCTCCGCCGGTGTCCGCGTGGTGCCGGGCGCCTCCGCACGGTGGGGGTCCTTCCTCGACCGCGGCGTGATCCTCATGCCGAGCTTCGTGAACATCGGCGCCCGCGTCGGGGCCGGCACGATGGTCGACACGTGGGCGACGGTCGGTTCCTGCGCCCAGATCGGCGAGCGCGTGCACCTCTCCGGGGGCGTCGGCATCGGGGGTGTGCTCGAGCCGCCGAACGCCCTGCCCGTCATCGTGGAGGACGACGTCCTCGTCGGCAGCCGCTCGATGGTGACGCAGGGAGCACGGATCGGTCGGGGCTCCGTGCTCGGAGAGGGCACCATCCTCAACCCGTCGATCCCGGTGGTCGACGGCGAGACGGGGGAGGAGTTGAGCCGCGGGGTCGTGCCGCCGTGGTCCGTCGCCGTCGGTGCCATGAGGCGCAAGGAGCTCCCGGGGGGCGAGTTCTACCTCCCGTGCGTGCTCGTGCTGCGGCGGCTCAGCGAGGGCGAACGCCACGACAAGTCCCAGCTGAACGAGATACTGCGAAGCCATGGGGTCTCGGCGTGACGGCGGATATCGTGCGGGCGCCGCCGCCCGACCTGCTGGCGCTCACGGCCGAGCTCGTGGACATCCCCTCGGTGAGCCACCATGAGGCGGCCCTGGCGGATCACCTCGAAGCGATGCTGTCCGGCGCTGCTCACCTCGAGGTGAGGCGACTCGGGGACAACGTGCTCGCCCGCACCTCCCTCGGGCGCCCGATGCGGCTCATGCTCGCCGGGCATCTCGACACGGTGCCCGCCAACGGCAACGCCCGCGCCGTCGTCGAGGGCGATGTCTGCCGCGGACTCGGATCGGCCGACATGAAGGGCGGTCTCGCCGTCATGGCCGAGCTGGCGCGCAGAGTCACCGCCCCGGCGGTCGATGTCACCCTCATCGCCTATGTGTGCGAGGAGGTCGAGCAGAGGCACTCCGGACTCGGCCAGATCGAAGCGCAGGCGCCCGACTGGCTGCGAGCCGATGTGGCTGTTCTCGGTGAGCCGACGGCCTCAGTCGTGGAGGCCGGCTGTCAAGGCGTGCTCCGCGTCGAGGTCGAGCTGGGAGGCGAGCGTGCACACACGGCCCGGCCCTGGATGGGCGTCAATGCCCTCCACCGGCTGGGTGGGGTGCTGAGCGTCGTGGCGTCCTACGAGGCGCGCAGGCCCGTCATCGACGGCTGCGAGTACCGGGAGGCGCTGCAGGCGGTCTTTGTCGAGGGAGGGGTCGCGAACAACGTCGTGCCCGACTCGGCCCGTGTCGTGCTCAACCACCGTTTTGCTCCTGATGTCAGCGTCGAGCAGGCCTTCGCCGCCGTCTCGGAGCTCGTCGAGCCGCTCCTCGATCCCGCCCTCGGCGACCACCTGCGGCTGGCGGACTCGTCCTTGGCGGCCGCCCCGGGTTTGAGCCACCCGCTCCTCAGGCGTCTCGTGACGTCCTCCGGCGTCCCGCCCCGGGCGAAGCTGGGCTGGACCGACGTGAGCTTCTTTCACGCCCGGGGCGTGCCGGCGGCGAACTTCGGGCCGGGCGAGCCCACGCTGGCGCACTCTGCGGGCGAGCGGGTCGAGCGCGCCGACCTCGAGCGTTCCTACGGGGCGCTCAATGAGCTCTTGACGGGCGGCGGCATCTGAGGCTGCTGCGGGCGAGGGGCCGGCGGCGACCCCAGCGCCGCCGGGGCCGGTCGGCCATACTTCCTTCCTCGTGTGGCCCTTGCTCACAGATGTGGCGCTGCGCCTGGGGGACGAGACCGTCACCTACGGCGAATTGCTGCTCGTCGGCGCCGCCACCGGAAGCCTCGAGGCGGCACGGACGGAGACGAGGGATGGGCTGCGTGCGCTCGAGAGCGGGCTCGTGGACCCGAGCCGCGAGGAGCTGCGGGCCGAGGCAGTCGCTTTCCGGCAGGCGAGCCGGTTGCAGAGCGGCGAGGACTTGCGAGCCTGGCTGGCCACCCGCCATCTCACGACCGCAGAGTGGGAAGATCATCTCCGCCGCCTGGTCGCCGCTCGATCTCGTAGTGAGGTGAGCGCTGCACCCGTCGCGCCGGAGGAGCTCGAGCCGGCGCTCGTTGTCGATCTCGCTTGCAGTGGTTGGTGGCGTGGTGTAGCTGACGAGGCTGAGCGCTACTGGTCGGCCGCCTGCCTGTGCGCCGGCCCCCAGAGCCGTCCGGAGCCGGGGCCGGACCAGCCCGAGATCGATCCAGAGCTGCGTCTGACGGCTACACGACTGGCCGGGGCGCTTCCCTCCCTCGGGACGCTCGACGTCGAGTGGTGCGCATCCCGCCTCGGCGTGCTCCGCTCGAGACAGACAGCGCTCGAGGAGGTGGCGGGGCGGTTCAGCTCCGATAAGGCCGTCGCCGCCCGGGTGGCCGACCACGCCGCCGACTGGGTGCGCTTCGTCTTCGACGATCTCCGCCTGCCGACACGGGCGGCCGCCAGCGAGGCGGTGCTGTGCGCCCGCGAAGACGGCCTGGGTCCGGACGAGATCGCCCGACGGGCGAATCGGCCACTGGAGCGACAGGATCTCCGGCGGGACCGGATGCCCGTAGCGGCGGCCGCGCTCCTCGCCGGTGCGGTGCCAGGCGAGCCGCTCGGCCCGCTCGAGATCGACGGCGGCGTCCACGTACTCTGGCTGCGCGAGCGCGTGCTGCCCACGCCGGAGGACCCGGCCATCCGTCAGGATGCCGCCGCCGAATTGCTCGCCGAGGCGCTCGACCGTGCGGCCGCCGGCCTCGCCCGGGCGGTCGGGCCGCTGTGAGCGCGCCGGTGCAGGACGAGGAGGCGATCCGGCGCCTGCCGTTTCTCGCCAGCCTGCCGACGGCCCTGAGTGAGCTGGTGACACGGTTGTTCCAGCCGCGCCTGGTCGAATTCGGCCAGACCATCTTCGCCGAGGGCGACCGCCCCGACGGGATGTACGTGCTCGTGGAAGGGAGCGTGCGCGTCCTCGTCGATCATGACGGCCAGGAGATCACCGTGGCGCGCCTCGGCGCAGGCGAGTGGTTCGGGGAGACGTCGCTGCTCGACGGGTCAACGCGGACGGCCACGGTCCGGGCGTCGGAGGCCTCCCGCCTGCTCTTCTTGGACCGTCTCGTGTTCGACTCCCTTCTCGAGCTCCATCCAGAGGTCCGCGAGGCCTTCGGCGACCAGGCGCGCATCGAAACCCTCCACCGCTTCCTTCGCACCCACGCCGCCTTCGAGGACCTCTCGCTGCAGGCGGCCACCGCCATGTTCCCGCGCCTCGAGGCAGTCGAGGTGGCCGAAGGCGACATCGTCGTGCGGGAAGGCGATCCCGCCGGCGCCATGTACTTCGTGGAGGACGGCCGCCTCGAGGCGACGGTCGGCTCCGGCGCGGAGGTTCACGTGGCCGGCTTCCTGCGCACGGGTGACATCTTCGGGGAGCGGTCCCTCGTCACAGGGGAGCCGAGGGTGGCCACCGTCCGTGCGCTCACCGGCGCCCGCTTGTTGAAGCTCGACCGGGACAGCTTCCACGAGCTGGCAGGTCGCTTCCCTGGTTTCGCCAATCGGGTCGCCGAGATGGCGGCTGGCCGCGACTTCCGCAGCCAAGCCCGCGTCCCGCTTGACTTCCGCCACGAGATCCTGCCGGCGGGCCTCGCCGAGACCCCGGCGGTGGAAGAGGCGCCGGAGGTCGGGCCGGCTTTGCAGATCCGCCGCAGCAGCCGCCCAGGCCGCCGTAAGCGCTTCCCCTTCGTGCAGCAATTGGACGAGATGGACTGCGGGGTCGCCTGCCTGTCCATGATCGCCAAGTGGTACGGGATCGACGTCTCGACGTCGTGGCTGCGCGACGTCGCCGACACCGGGCCGGCCGGTACCACGCTGCGCGGACTGGCGGCGGCCGGAGGGCGGATCGGCCTCGACGTCGTGCCGATCAAGGCGTCACGAGACCGCCTGGACGAGCTCGGGCTGCCCGCCATCATCCACTGGGACTCTGAGCACTGGGTCGTGCTGGCACGCCTCGACAAGGACCGCGCCGAGGTCGCCGACCCGGCCATAGGGATCAGGCAGATGAGTCGCGAGGAGCTCGTGAAGCACTGGGACGGATACACGGCGCAAGTCGCGCCCAGCGGAGTGGCGCTCGAGGTGCCAGGGGGCGCCCCGAACATGCGATGGCTACGGCCCTTTCTCCGCGCCCACCGCCGGGTGCTGCTGATCGCGGTCGCACTTGCGCTGCTGGCGGCTGCCGGCGAGGTGGCCCTTCCCCTCATCGTTCAGTACATCGTGAACGACGTCGTGCGGCGAAAGCCGGCCTCGGCGATCGACCTGCTCGGCCTCGGAATCCTCGGCCTGGCCGTCGCGGGCACGGCGGCGTCGCTCCTCGAGCGCCTGGTCCTCGTCGGCGCAACCACCCGCTTTGACAGCGACACGTTGGACTTCATCACCGAACGGCTCCTCGGGCTACCGATGTCCTACTTCGCAAGCCGGCGGATCGGCGACATCGAGCGGCGCCTGACGGGCGTGCGGGAGGTACGTCGCATCGTCGTGCAGCAAGGGATCCAAGCCCTCTCCGCCGCGACCCAGGTCGTCGTCGGGCTCGGCATCATGTTCGCCCTCTCGTGGAAGCTGGCCCTTGCCTTCATCGCCGTGACGCCCGTCTACCTGCTCGCGATGCGCTATTCCACGCGCCGGCTCCGTCCCCTCTATGCCAGCATCGAGGAGAGCTTCGGCCGCTACGCCTCGGATCAGATCGACCTCCTGAAGGGGATCGAGACGGTGAAGTCGACGGGAACCGAGCAGGGTCTGCGGCGTCGGATGCAGAGGGCCTTCGGCGATCTCATGAACCGCACGGCCTCCTCCTATCGGGTCATCGCCGGCT
>DASPSK010000387.1:0-14172 GCA_035623975.1 Acidimicrobiales bacterium
GGCCTCGACCTCGCCAACCTTGGTAGGGGGTTTCGGTCACATATGTCCGAAAGGACCCACCAAGGTGTGCTGAGACGACCGCGGCACTCGACAAGGACCCACCAAGGTGTGCTGAGACGACCGCGGCACTCGACAAGGACCCACCAAGGTGTGCCGAGACGACCGAGGCATCGACTCAGTGTCCCGGCGGCATCCGCAGGCCGGCCCGGGAGGTAGCCTTTTGACGTGGCCCAACGCTTTTTCCTCGCGACCTTGGGCTGCCCGAAGAACGAGGTCGATTCCGAGAAGCTCGTGGGTCGCCTCCGGTCGGAGGGATACCTCGAGACGAGCGAACCTGGCGATGCCGATCTCGTCGTCGTCAACACGTGCGCCTTCATCGAGCCGGCCCGGGAGGAGTCGATCAACACGATCCTGGAGCTGTGTGAGCTCCGGCGGCCGGGCGCCCGCCTGGCGGTGACAGGCTGCCTGGCAGAGCGAAGCGGCCCCGAGCTGGCCGCCGCCTTGCCCGAGGTGGACGTCGTGGCCGGCTTCGGAGTGGATTTCCTCCAGAGTCGAGCTCAGAGGCGAGCTCAGCGGACCGAGCCGGTCCGCCTCCTCCGTCGCAAGGACGTGCCCTCCTTCGACCTCCTCGAGCTGCCCCGTCCGCCGGCACGGGCGCCGTGGGCCTACGTGAAGGTGGCCGAAGGGTGCGACCGCCGGTGCGGGTTCTGCGCCATCCCGTCGTTTCGGGGCAAGCAGCGCTCCCGCTCGATGTCCTCGATCCTCTCCGAGGTCGATTCCCTCCAGGCTCGCGAGATCGTCCTCGTCGCCCAGGATCTCGCCTCCTTCGGCCGCGACCAGTCGAGCGGAGGCGTGCGGGCCGCCGGCAGCGACATCATCCGGCTCGTGCAGGCGGTCGCCGCCCGCACCGATCGGGTTCGCCTCCTCTACCTCTACCCGTCGTCGCTCAGCGACGCCTTGATCGAGACGATCCTCAGCACGGGCGTGCCCTACTTCGACCTCTCCCTCCAGCACGTCTCGGTCCCCCTGCTGCGCGGGATGCGCCGCCCCGGGAGCCGGGAGCGCTTTCTCGAGCGGTTGAGGAGGATCCGGGCGCTCGTCCCCGGGGCGGCGCTGCGCTCTTCGTTCATCCTCGGCTACCCCGGGGAGACCGAGGAGGACCACGACGAGTTGCTCGCCTTCCTGGGCGAAGCGGAGCTGGACTGGGCGGGTTTCTTCACGTTCTCGAGCGAGGCCGGGACCCATGCCGCCGGGCTCGATCGGCAGGTCCCCCTCGAGCTCGCCCTCGAACGGCTGCGCGAGTGCTCCGAGCTGCAGGACTTCGTCACGGCGCGCCGCCGTCGCCAGCTCGTGGGCTCGACCACGTCGGTGCTCATCGATCGGCCGGGCATCGGGCGCAGCTTCCGGGAGGCGCCCGAGATCGACGGGATCGTGCGTGTGCCCGACGACCTCCCGGTGGGCGAGTTCGCAGACGTGGTCGTGACCGGCGCAAAAGGGCCGGATCTCGTCGCTGATCGGCCGGCGCTCGACACCGGATGCCTGACTCCTGCCACGATGGGGGCGTCGTGAGCACCGCCGAGAAACCCACCTCGACCTTCGGCCCGTCCGCCCTCGCCACCCCGGCGAACGTGGTGACGCTCGCACGCCTGCTGGCGACTCCGGTGCTCGTGGCGATGGTCGTGCTCACCGGCCCGGCGACCTGGACCCTGTTCGGGCTCTGGTGCGTGTGCGCCGGCTCCGACGGTCTCGACGGCTACGTGGCCAGGCGGCAGGGGACGACGCGCTCGGGGGCGTTTCTCGACCCCTTGGCGGACAAGTTCCTCGTGCTCGGCGTGCTCGCCGCCCTCGTCTCGATTCATGAGCTGACGTGGCTCCCGGTCGCCCTCATCGGGATACGGGAGATCGCCATGAGCATCTTCCGGGTGTACGCCGCCCGCCGCGGCGTGTCGATCCCGGCTCGCCGGACGGCCAAGCTGAAGACCCTCCTGCAGGACGTCGTCGTCGGCCTGGCTCTCATGCCGCCGGTCGGAGAGCACCATCTGACCCTCGTGCGCGCCCTGCTGTGGGCGGCGGTGGCCATCACCCTCTACAGCGGCCTCGAGTACCTGCACGACGGACGCCGCTTGCTCGCCGGGGCCGCGGGTCCCGCCGGCGCCGCCTGACCACCGCCCCGCCTGCCCGTGCGCTGCGAGATCGTCGCCGTCGGGACGGAGCTCCTCCTCGGTCAGATCGTCGACACGAACTCCGCCTACGTCGCCGAGCAGCTGGCCGCTGCGGGCATCGACTGCCACTTCCAGACCTCGGTCGGTGACAACCTCGCCCGCATCGTGCTGGCGCTGCGGACGGCCCTTGCCCGTGGCGATGCCGTCATCGTGTGCGGGGGTCTCGGCCCTACGCAGGACGACATCACCCGTGAGGCCATCGCCGAGGTGATGAACGTCCCCCTCCGACGGGATCCTGAAGTGCTCGAGGCCATCCGGGCGATCTTCGCCTCCCGGCGACGGGAGATGCCGGCGAACAACGGCAGGCAGGCCGACGTGCCGGAAGGGGCCAGCGTCATCCCACAGACGATGGGCACGGCTCCAGGTCTCATCTGCCCCGTGGGCCGGAAGGTCGTCTATGCGATGCCGGGCGTCCCCTACGAGATGCACGAGATGCTCGAACGGGCCGTCCTGCCGGATCTGCGTGCCCGGGCCGGCGAGACGGCCGTCATCGCCAGCCGCACGCTGCGCACCTGGGGGATGTCGGAGTCCGGCCTCGCCGAGCGGCTCGCCAGCCGCATCGAGGAGCTGGGCGAGGGAGCCATGGGCGTGCCCACGATCGCCTTCCTCGCGAGCGGCATCGAGGGCCTGAAGATCCGGCTCACGGTGAAGGCACCCGATGCCGCGAGCGCTTCGGCCGCCCTCGATGGCGAGGCTGCTGTGATCAGCTCGCTGCTCGGCAGGACCGTCTTCGGTGTCGACGGCGACACGATGGAGTCGGTCGTCGGGCAGCTGCTGATGGCGCGCGGCTGGACGATCGGGTTGGCCGAATCGCTCACCGGCGGGCTCGTCGCCTCCCGCATCGTCTCGGTGCCCGGGGCCTCGGCATGGTTCCGCGGCTCGATCGTGAGCTACAGCACCGAGGTGAAGCAGTCGCTGCTCGGCGTCAGCGAGGGTCCCGTCGTCTCGGAATCGGCCGCCCGGGAGATGGCCTCGGCCGCCCACAGGGTGCTCGGAGCCGACGTCGGGCTGGCCGTGACCGGCGTCGCCGGACCGACCCCGCAGGACGACCAGCCGCCCGGGACGGTGTATGCCGGCGTGGCCCTCCCGGGTGAGGAGCCGGAGGCGGTCGTCTTACGGGTGCCGGGCGATCGTGACCGCATCCGGCAGATGGCGACGATCTCGGTGCTCGACGTCGTGCGCCGCCGGCTCCTCGGCCCGGAGTGAGGCCGGCTGAGCGGGCGGCCTCAGTGGGCGAACAGGTGCCAGCCGGCGTAGGTCCAGGCCGCCACGAGGGCGATGCGGGCGGCGAGCGGTCGGGAGAGGAAGGCCAGCAGGTCCTCGAAGCTGGCGATGCGTCCCCCTGAGCGCCGGGCCGCCAGCTCGATGCCGGCGGCGCAGAGGAGCACGCCGACCCAGAAACCCACGCCGACGGCGCGGCTGCGCCCTTCGAGGAGCGCCAGCACCGAGCCCGCACGCCCCGCCAGCCGCCCGGCGGCGAGAGCGACCCCTGCTGCGCCGGCCGCCCGCGAGCTGTCGGGACCGCCCCGGTTTTGCCGGTTGGCACGACCGTCGGCTGAGCGTGCCCGCGCGAGGGCAAAGCACACGCCGACGCCCATCCACACCGCCAGCATGGCGGCCCGCAGGGGGCGAAACGCCAACGACAGCGCGCTGATGGTGAGGTGCGGCTCGTGCCTACCCGTGTCGATGCCGAGAATCTCCCAGGCGAGGACGATCACCCCGAGCACGAGCCAAGGGGCCGTTGCGGCCAGCGCCCGGCGAGTCCCTCCCGTCCCGGGGCCGGGCCAGGACGGCCGCGCCGCTTCGACGTGCCCGCCGAGGCGGTGCCGGCTGCGCCCGAGGCGGACGGCGAGGGCGGCGAGCAGAACGAGGAGGAGCGACACGAGCCAGCTCCACTGCCCGTCGCGGGTCCCTGCCCGGAAGGCGCTGGCCCATCCGCACCAAGCCAGCCCGAGCACCGTGAGGAGCACGGCGGCGCCTCGGGATCTGGGGTCTCCGCCACGGCCCGCCAACCCACCCCGGCTCACCGACCTCAGCCGCCTGGCCTCTCCGGCTCGCTCGTCTCCTCGGGCTCCTCGGGCTGCACCGGGTCCGCCGGCTGCACCATGGGCACGTTCGGCACGGGGGCGTGCCGCTGCAGTGGGCGCCAGCGGGTTGCAGGTGACGGACTCGGGCCGACCCAGCCGGGGGGGAACAGGTTGCCCAGTGGGCGTGGCGCCAGCTCGGACCCGAGCATGGGCTCGCCGCCCGCTTCCCCGTCCGGGCCGAGGGAGGCACTTGCCGCCTCGAAGGCCGCCACGCTCGGGCACGGGACCGAGCCCTCGGGAGCGAGATCGAGATTCTCCAGCAATCCGAGCTGGTCGGCCACCTTGTGGGGCCGCTCCGGGCTGCCGGGGACACCCGTGCGGCGCAGGAGCTTTCGGCCTGCCGGGCTGAGGCCGACGTACTCGCCGGCGGACTCGACGAGCCCTGCCTCGCACAGGAGGGCGCAGGACCGGGCGTAGCCCTCCGGCTCCATCTGCCGGTCGAACAACCTCTCGAAGGCGACGAGCACCTGCTCGAGCCCGCACAGCTCTCCGCCGTTGGCCCGTTCCACGGCGAGGAGCATGGCCGCTTCCCGGCGGCCGAGAAGGGGAGTGGTCATGGCAGCCGCGGCCACACCTCAGGCCACCGGAGGCTGCGGTTCTCGTTGCATGGTCCACAGCGGCGGGCCGTGCCGGACCGGCCGCAGCTCCTCGACCACCTCGAAGCCGAACCGCCGGTAATACGGCAAGTTGTCGGGGTTCTGCGTTTCGACGTAGCAGGCCAAGCCGTCCTCGTCGGCGCGGGCGAGGACGGGACCGAGCAGGGCGCTGCCGACGCCGTGGCGCTGCAGGGGCGGATCGACGACGAGGAGCTGCAGGTACCAGAGCTCGCCCTTCGGGTGGACCTTGTCGATCGCCAGCAGGTACTTCGTCCCGTCGACGAGCGCCTTCGGCCGGCTGGAGAGCGCCCAGAAGGCGTTGGCCATCTGCCGGAGCTGGGCTTGGACACCCAGGGGGTAGTGGCCGGGCCTCACCCAGGCGGCCACGCCGACGAGCCGGCCGTCCCCCTGGCGGGCGCCGAGCACGTAGCCGGCCTCCCCGAGGACCGAGACGTAGGCACGGCAGAACAACGACAGGCCACGCGCCCGCTGGATCGGGCGGGGGCCGAGGAAGACGAAGAACGGGTCATGGTGGAAGGCGTGCGCCCCCACGACACCGGCGTCGCCGAAGTCCTTGCGGGTCTGGCCGAGCAGGTCGATCTCGATACCGGTCAAGGTCATGCCAGCAGGCTTTCGTAGAGGGCGAAGGTGGCGGCGTCGAAAGCCACGAGACGCGCCAGCCTGACCTCGGTCGGCGTCGAGCGCAAGGTCTCGACGGCGATGCGAGCCGCCTCGGTCGGCGGGTAGCCGTAGGCGCCCGTGGAGATGGCCGGGAAAGCGATCGATTGTGCTGCCACCTCGTCCGCGAGCTCGAGGCTGCGCCGGTAGCAGCGCGCGAGGAGCTCGGCCTCGTCCCGGTCTCCCCCCCACCACACCGGCCCGACGGCATGGGCGATCCACTTTGCCTTCAGCCCGTAGGCCGCCGTCAGCTTCACCTCGCCGGTGGGGCACCCGCCCAGGGCGGCGCACGCCGCCCGCAGCTCGGCGGCGCCGGCCGCCCGGTGGATCGCGCCGTCGACGCCGCCGCCGCCCATGAGCGACGAGTTGGCGGCGTTGACGATGACGTCGGTCTCCTCAGCGGTGATGTCCCCCTGGACGGCGACGATGCGGAGGGCGTTCGGTCGCGAGGCCACGGCGTCATTCTGCCCGAAGGGGCGCCTGCACCGGGCAAGCGATCCGGCCGACCATCAGCGCGCCCTGTTCAGGACGGGTGGGAGGGGAGCGGGAGTGAAGTCCAACACCGAACAGGTGTTTGGAACTACACTGCTGTGAGCACCGTTCCAGAGGCAATGACACACCCCCTACGTATGGTTCCGGACATCGGATCGCCCGGAGCCGAGCAGAGCGGGACCGGACCGAGACCACAGGTAGAGCACGGAGGAGAACAGACGGCGATGGAGCGTGACAAGGCACTCGACATGGCACTCGGCCAGATCGAGAAGCAGTTCGGCAAGGGGTCCATCATGCGGATGGGTGAGCACGTCGGAGTCGGTGTGGCCGCAATCTCCACCGGGGCGATGGCACTGGACCTCGCACTCGGGATCGGTGGTCTGCCTCGCGGTCGGATAGTCGAGATCTTCGGCCCCGAGTCGTCGGGAAAGTCCACGCTCGCCCTCCACGTCGTCGCCGAGGCACAGCGCAACGGTGGCATCTGCGCCTACATCGACGCAGAGCACGCCATGGACCCGGTCTACGCGAAAGCGCTCGGGGTCGACATCGACGAGCTCCTGATCTCACAGCCGGACACGGGCGAGCAGGGCCTCGAGATCACCGACATGCTCATCCGATCGGGTGCGATCGACGTCGTCGTGATCGACTCGGTTGCAGCCCTGACGCCTCGGGCGGAGATCGAGGGCGAGATGGGTGACTCCCATGTCGGCCTGCAGGCGCGCCTCATGTCCCAGGCACTGCGGAAGCTGACCGGAACGTTGTCGAAGTCGAACACGATCGCCATCTTCATCAACCAGCTGCGGGAGAAGATCGGCATCTCGTATGGATCGCCGGAGGTCACGACCGGCGGTCGTGCGCTCAAGTTCTACTCCTCGATCCGCCTCGAGATCCGCCGGGTGGAGTCGATCAAGGACGGTGCCGAGATGACCGGCAACCGCACGCGGGTGAAGGTCGTGAAGAACAAGTGCGCCCCGCCGTTCCGCTCGGCGGAATTCGACATCATGTACGGCAAGGGCATCAGCCGGGAAGGCTCGATCCTCGACGTGTCGGTCGATTTCGGCATCGTGAAGAAGTCAGGCGCTTGGTACACCTATGAGGGTGAGCAGCTCGGCCAGGGTCGGGAGAACGCCAAGCAGTTCCTGCGCTCCACGCCCGAGATGATGGTCGAGCTCGACCAGCGGGTGCGGGAGATGGTGGGTGTGCAAGGCGAGTCACCGATCATCTCGGACGATGAGGAGCTCGACGGCGAGCTCGACGAGGACGCGCCGATCTCGTTGGGGTAGTCGCCGGGTCCTGGTGGGGCCGGTGAACGGGTGCGCTCAGGCCGCTCTCAGGGCCGAAAGGGGCGCAATCGCCCGGTGCCGCGCAAGGGGGGGCCAGACGGCTCAATTCGGGATGGAAGTGTGCTTCAGCTCGTTCAGTTCCGGGAAGCCCTCGACTATGTCCAGGATGCGCTCGATCGTGCGGCGGGCGAGGGCGGCATCGCCGCCCGGCCTCGTCATGATGCGGACGAACACGGCCTGCTCCGCCGCGATGAAGGTCGGCACGCCCCAGACGCAATGCTCGCCCTCGGCGGCCTCGTGCTCCTTGCGGAAGGTGTCAAGGGGCCATCCACTGGCGATCTCCTCGAAGACGGCGTCGGCGTCGACACCTTGGCGCTCGAGGACGGAACGCAGCTCCGACTCGTCGCGCAGGTCACGTCCCTCGTCGTGCCGGAGGGCGAAGAGCGCCCGGTGGATGGCGAAGAAGTGCTCCGGCCGCCGGTCGCGCACGACGATGCCGACGAGCATGGCGAGGACATCCCGGTGGCGCGCCGGGTTGTCGAACACCGACGCCTCGCCTTCCTCGAGGTGCATCTGGTTGAGCGAGAAAGGGACGAAGCGGACGTCATAGGGACTTCCGGCCTCGAGGGCGGTGAGGAGATGCTCGTGGGCGTTGCGGGCGAACGGACAGCGGTAGTCCCAGGTGATGGCGAACTGCCTGGCGGGAGACGGCGAAGAATCGGTCACGAGACCGTCAACGCCGGGTCGGCCCGCCGGATTCCGCCACGGTGGCCCGGGCCGCTCGGGCCGTCCGAATTCGGCCCGCAGCGGGCAGACCGCTACGATCCCGCTGGTGCCTGAGCGCCCCGCCACCGGTGTCGAGGTGCGACCGGTGCAGCCGGCGGACATCGCGAAGTTGAGCGAGTCGCTCGCCCGCGCCTTCTACGACGACCCGGTCTCGCGTTATCTCTTTCCCGAGGATCACCGTCGCATCAAGCGCCTCGAGCGCTATTTCCGATTCCAGATCCGCACGATGTTCCTGCCGCGGGGGGAGGCCTGGACGACGTCTGGTCTCGACGGCGCCTCGCTGTGGATGCCGCCGAGGCACTGGCCACCATCAGTGGCAGAGGGCGTGTCGCAACTGCCGGTGGTGGCCATCCTCGGACGCCGCACCGGCCGGGCGCTCCGGCTGATGCAACTGCTCGAGTCGCACCATCCCCGCGTGCCCCACTTCTATCTGGGCACCGTCGGCACGGATCCCGCCATGCAGCGGAAAGGGTACGGGTCCGCCCTGTTGCGGGTAGTCCTCACCCGATGCGATTCGCAGGCGATCCCGAGCTACCTCGAGTCCTCGAAGGAGGAGAACCTCGCCTTCTACCACCAGCACGGTTACGAGGTCGTCGACGAGGTGCTCGTCCCTCAGACCGAGACCAGGCTATGGCTCATGTGGCGGGAGCCCGGCGAGGGCTGAGCGTGCTGGGCCGGACGCGATCGGGCGGGACCGGACGGAGCCCCCAGGGCAGGACGCCGACGTCGAACACGAGCTCGGTGAGCATGTCGAGGACGGCTCGTACCGGCGCCGAGGGAAGCGTACGGGGACGCTGTGCCACGCCCACGAGCCGCGGGGGGATCTCGCGGATCCGCACCGTCGCCCAGCGGTCCTCCAGATACTTGGGCACGGCGGTCGCCGGCAGGATGGCCGGCCCGTACCCCTCGAAGGTGAGCGAGGCGATGAGGCGGGTGGAGTCGACCTCGGCGCGAGGCACGAGGGCGACCCCGAGCGGGGCGACGGCGTCGTCGAGCTCCTGGCGAAAGGCGGTGCCCCGGTAAGGCAGGAGGATGGGCATGCCGGCCAGCTCGCGGACGCTGATCTCCCCGGCGGTAGCGAGCCGATGATCGACGGAGGTGACGAGCACGAGCTCCTCCTCGAACAGAGGCGTGAGGAGCAAGTCCTGCGACGTGTGCGGCAGGTTGAGGACGGCGATGTCGACGTAGCCGCTGTCGAGCTGGGACTCGAGCGTCGTCGTCGTCGACTCGACGAAGACGAGCCTCAGGTCGGGAAACCTCCCGGGGGCGACGTCGAGCAGCTGGGGCACGAGCCAGCGGGCCGTCGTCCCGATGATGCCGATGCGAACGGTGCCGGCGACCTCATGCTGGAGGGCGCGGACGTCGGCTTCGAGGGCGTCGATCTCGGCCTGGACCCGCCTCGCCCGGGCGACGGCGAGGTCACCGGTGCTCGTCAGGCTTCCCCTCGAGCGGTCGATGAGGGTCGTGTTGAGCTCACGCTCCAACTTCTTGATGTGCGCCGAGACGTTGGACTGCACCGTGTCCAGGGCATCAGCCGCCGCGGAGAACGACCCGTGATCGGCGATGGCGACAAGGGCGTTGAGTTGTCGGAGTTCCATCGGAAAAAATGATACTAGATATCGTCGCCATTTCCTTGACGGATTGTGAAGCAAAGCGCAAACTGGACCCCGTACAGACCACAGGATCATGTCGGATCCCCCCTCCGACCCTGCTGAGTCTTGAGAAGGGGTCGGCATCCCCCCCCGCCGGCCCCTTCTTCGCGTCCGGGCTTCGCCAGGAGCGGGCGTCCAGCAGCTCATCGCCCGTCTCGGGTTCCCGGCAGCATCACCACGTTCTCTCGTGGCGAGGCCCACTACTGTCGAGAGCGTGGGCCGCACCGCTGCCATCTTCGACCTGGACCGGACGTTGCTGCGCGGGGCGAGCGGACCGCTCATCAACGAGGCGCTCGGTGAGCTCGGGCTGCGAAACACGAAGATCCCCGGAGAGGGGCTCCTCTACAAGTCCTACGAGCTGTTCGGCGAGAACCCCCTCGGCATGGCGCTCGCCCGGGCGGCCGCCCTGGCCGTGCGAGGCTGGCCCGTGGACCGCTTGCGGGCGGCGGGGCGCAAGGCGGCCGACCTGCTCGTGAGCGACCTCGCCAACTACGTGCCGGGACTTCTCGAGGAGCACCGCCAGGCGGGCCATGTCCTCGTCCTCGCCAGCACGACGCCCGAGGACCTCATCCGGCCGCTCGCCGAGCGGCTCGGCATGGATGACGTCGTAGCAACCCGTTATGCCTGGACCGACGGCGTGTACACGGGGAAGTTGGAGGGCGGGTTCGTCTGGGGTTTCGGCAAGCTGGCGGCCCTGCGCAAGTGGGCAGAGGGCAACGGGGTCGATCTTTCGAAGAGCTTCGCCTACTCCGACAGCATCAACGACCTTCCCATGCTCTCGGCCGTCGGGCACCCCGCGGCCGTGAACCCCGACTTGGCCCTGCACGCCGTGGCCACGCTGCGGCGCTGGCCGGTACTGCACCTCGACGTCCCTCCGGGCGTCCCGACCCTCGCCGGTATGGAGGCCTTCGACGCCGCCAGGTTTGTCGTGCGCCCCGAGCTGTTCCCCTATGCCCGTTTCGACCTCGCCGGGGTGGAGAACATCCCCGACACAGGGGGGTTCATCCTCGTCGCCAACCACCGGAGCTACTTCGACGTCGCTGCCCTCGCCCTCGTGGTCCAGAAGAAAGGGAGGGCGACGAGGTTCCTCGGGAAGAAGGAGCTGTTCGACGCCCCCGTCGTCGGGCAGATCGCGAGGGCCCTTGGGGGCATCCCGGTGGAGCGAGCGGGCAACGCTTCGAGCTCGCTCGGGCCGGCGGAACGAGTGCTGCGAGCGGGCGAGGGCCTCGTCGTGCTCCCGCAGGGGACGATCCCCCGCGGGAAGGCCTTCTTCGACCCGGAGCTGAAAGGAAAGACGGGAGCGGCCCGCCTGGCCGCGAGCACGGGCGCCGCCGTCATCCCCGTCGGCCTCTGGAACACCGAGGCAGTCTGGCCGCGCTCCTCGAGGCTGCCGCGCCTGACGAACGTGCTCTCCCCGCCGACGGTGCGCGTCCGAGTCGGCCCGGCCGTCGCCGGGCTGGGTCGGGGTCCCGGCGATGCCGTCGCCGACACGGAGAAGATCATGGCGGCGATCGGCGCCCTGCTTCCCGAGGAGGCCCGCCAGCTCCGTGAACCGACGGAAGAAGAGCTCACAAGGACCTATCCGATGGGCCGAGTGGGGGAGGAGCGGGCCATCGGGCTCGCTCCCGTCGCCACGGCACGGCGGGCCGCCGGCGCCAAGACGGCGGCGGCGGCCGTCAGGACAGCCTCAGTGACGAGGGCGCCGCTGAGGAAGGCGTCCGCGACGAAGGCGCCAGGGGCGAAGGCGCCGGGGGCGAGGACGCCAGGGGCGAAGACGGCGGCGACGAAGACGGCGGCAGCAAGAAAGACGGCGGCCGGCAAGGCGCCCGCGGCGAGGACGTCGCCTCCCGCCGGTGCCCGCCGGCAAGGGACGGCCCGTCCTCCGGCAGCTCGCCGGCCCAGCTGAACACCCCGCTCCGTGTGCGGCATTGCCGGTTTCATCGGCCCTCCCGATCATGACCTGCTGGCAGGGATGTGCGAGCGGATCGAGCACCGCGGGCCCGACGACGAGGGCTATCTCGAGGGGGACGGCGCCAGCCTCGGTCATCGTCGCCTCGCCATCATCGACCTCGAGCACGGTCACGAGCCCATGTCGAACGAAGCGGGATCCGTCCATCTCGTCTACAACGGCGAGGTCTACAACTTCCGCCAGCTCCGTCAGGAGCTCGAAGGGCTCGGCCGCCGGTTCACGACGTCCTGCGACGCCGAGGTGGTGCTCGCCGCCTACGAGCGTTGGGGCCTCGGGTGCTTCCCGCGCTTCAACGGCATGTGGGCGCTCGCCATCCTCGACGAACGGGAGGCCGGGGGGCACCTCGTGCTCAGCCGTGACCACCTTGGGATCAAGCCGCTGTACGTGGCCGAGGCGGGGGGGCGACACCTGTTCGCCTCCGAGATCAAGGCACTCCTGGCGGCGAGCGAGCTGCAGCCTGCCGTCGACACCCGCCGCCTGGCGGAGTACCTCGCCCGCGGCTTGCACGACCACGACGAGCGCACGTTCTTCGAAGGAGTCCGCCAGATCCGGCCGGCCACGGCCGTCACCATGCCCCTCACCGGGGGCGAGCCGACCGAGCAGACGTACTGGAAGCCGACACTCAGCAGTGACGGTCCCACCGACCCCGCCGTCTTCGCCGAGGTCTTCACGCGGGCCGTCGAACGGCGCCTCGTGGCCGACGTCACGGTCGGCACCTGCCTGTCCGGCGGGCTCGACTCCTCGTCGATCGTGTGCGTCATGAGCGAGCTCCTTGCCGAGGGCGTGCCGGACGCCGCCAGCATGGGCGAGCATCTCCGCACCTTCTCGGCCGTCTTCGACGATGACCCCATCGACGAGCAGGAGTACATCGAGCCCGTACTCGCCGTCTCGGGGGCCGACAGCGACTTCGTACGCCCGGAGTCGCAGGACCTCTTCGCCGATCTCCCCCTCCTCGTCTGGCACCAGGACGAGCCGATGGTCTCCTCCGGCCCGTATGCCCAGTACCGGGTCATGCAGCTCGCGAAGGGCAAGGCCAAGGTGCTCCTCGACGGCCAGGGCGGTGACGAGCTGCTGGCCGGCTACGTCCCGTACCAGTACGTCTACCTCCGGCAGCTCGCCAGCTCTCACCACGCCGCCGACGTGCGGACGCTCTCGAAAGAAACCCTCCCCGCTCGCGACCTTCTCACGCCGATAGCCCGCCAGCGCCTCGCCGACCGGAGGCGATCGGTGGATCCCGCCACCTACTGCCCCGGCCTCCTCGGGGACCAGGCACGCTCGGCCGCCATCGCCGAGGCCGACCGACGCGTGCGCAACGACCTCAAACAGCGTCTCTTGCAGGACCTCACCCAGTACAGCCTGCCGTCGCTGCTGCGCTACGAGGATCGCAACTCGATGGCGCACTCGATCGAATCGAGACCGCCCTTCCTCGATCAGGAGCTCGTAGAGCTCGTGCTCTCGCTGCCGGCGGACGTCATCGTCCGCGGCGGGTGGAGTCGCTGGATCTTCCGGGAAGCGATGCGAGGTGTCCTCCCCGAGAAGATCCGCCTCCGGCGGAAGAAGATCGGTTTCACGACGCCGGAGATGCGCTGGCTCCGATCCCAGCGCGCCACGATGCAGGGCATCTTCCGTTCCCCCTCGTTCTGCTCGCGGCCCTACTGGGATGCGCCCGCCGTCGCCCGGGCATTCAAGGCGGCATGCGAGGGGGAGCTGGAGGAGTCCCCCTTGTTCTGGCGGATCCTCAACATCGAGGCGTGGTTGCGCGTCTTCCACGGCGACGCCCCGATGGCACCGCGGGGGCGCCGCCCGGCCGCCGGCCGTTCCCTCGAAGCGGCCGGGGACGCCGAGTGCATCGAGATGCTCGGCGGCGAGGCGGCCTCGTGGGCGACCGTGTCAGTCAACAACAACCGCCACGTCTTTGCCTGCGGGCCGGACGGCCGCAACGTCTACGGGCGGGCACCTGTGCGGACGCCTCGCATCGAGGCGGGCGACGATCTCGAGCGCATCGTCGTGGACTCGATCCTCGCCGTCGAGGGCGGCCGCCTGGGGTTGGAGGAGGGTGACATCGTCGCCATCTCGGAGAAAGCCGTGGCCGTGAGCCAGGGTAGGTCCTACCCGGTCTCGTCAATCCGGACCGGGGTGCTCGCCCGCACCCTCTGCCGTTTCGTCGCCAAAGGCCCGGCCGGCATCGGCCTCGGCATCCCCGCCACGATGCAGCTGGCCCTGCAGGAGGCGGGCGCAGGACGGATCCTGCTGGCGACGGCGGCCGCCGGCATGACGCGCATCGTCGGCCGGCACGGCACCTTCTACCGCCTCGCCGGCGCCCGCGTGGCCGCCATCGACGGACCCACGAACGGGACGCTGCCACCCTTCGACACGCACGCGAAGCTGCCGCCGGTGGACCCCGACG